>JAZQFO010000145.1:0-17012 GCA_045539535.1 Acetatifactor sp. | reverse complement strand
GCAAGCAGATTATTACCTGTCTGGGAGAAGAGTCCAAGCAGATTATCGGTATCGTGGAGACTATTACCTATATCTCCGGGCAGACCAATATTCTGGCGTTGAATGCCAGTATAGAGGCAGCGAGAGCAGGAGAGCACGGTCACGGCTTTGCGGTGGTGGCTGAGGAGATTCAGAAGCTTTCCGAGCAGACCAAGACGGCGGTGGAAAGCATTGGCAGTATTGTACATCAGGTTGTAAAAAATACGGAGAGCGCGGTGGTAGCCATGGAGCAGAATGCCAGAGCCACTCAGAAGGGCCTGGATAGTATTCAAAAGGCCAATGAGTCTGCTACGCTGGTTACCTCCTCCAATGAGGAGCTGGCAGGCCAGATTCACGAGATTGATAAGGCGGCGGAAATCATTCGTGTTAAGAGTGGCGAGGTGGCTGAAAGTATGACCCGAATCAACAATAATACCCAGCAAAATTGCACCGCAGTGGAGCGTGTAACAGCGGCCAGCCAGGAAAATACTGCCGGAACGGAGAGCCTTGCAGACATTGTGGAGCAGATTAATGCTCTCTCCGCGCAGCTTAATAAGGTAGTACAAGGATAAAACTTATCAAAAAAGGAGAAGTTCCGCAATGAAAGTTTGTAGAACTTCTCCTTTTATGTTATAATCAGAAATGTATAGTCAACTGATATTTAATTGGGTGAAAAATATGAAAAATGATAGAGGAATCGGCATCGTTCAGAAAATTTTAGGGCTCTTTATGATCGCTTCCTTTGCATTTCTGATCTTGGGACAGTTTCTGTTGCCTACAGAGAATGTAATAAAGGAGGGGGCTTGTCAGCGGTTACAGGCAGAATGGGTAAGAGTTCTGCCGGACGGAACCACTGAGTCTGTTTTGGTGCCCGGAAGTTGTCAGGCTCAGCCGGGAGAAAATGTGGTAATAGAGACAGTTCTGCCTTTGGAACAGGAGGATACCACCTTTTGTATGCGTAGTTTGCAGCAGGAGCTGACAGTATATGTGGATGAGGAACTGCGCTGTAAGTATTCGACTTTAGACAAGCAACCTTTCGGCAAGACCAGCACCATGACCTATGTGTTCTTTGATATTGAGAAGATGGACGCAGGAAAAACACTACGCATTGAGCTTTCCAGCTTGTCTTCTTATTCCGGTACCTTTAGCGAGATACTAACAGGGGAAAGATCAGAGATTTGGAAGTATTTTCTCCGTATGTATGCGCCGTCCACAGTACTTGCAGGAGTAATGTTCATGCTTAGTCTGGTAGTGTTTTGTGTTGGATCTGTCAGTTGGCTTTTTTACAAAAGAGAGATGGAAATCTGGCACTTGGGCAATGGGGTTATGCTGGCATCCACATGGCTTTTGGTGGAGTCCAGATTGCGCCAGTTTATGCTTCCTAACAGCACGGTAGCTATGAATGTGGGATTTTTGATCATCATGTTGATTTGCTATCCCTTCTCTGTTTATTTTAATAAAGTGCAGAAGAATCGTTACAGTGGTGTGTACATAATTGCGCAGTCGGCAATGGTATTGAATTTTATCACATCAACTACACTTCAGGTGCTCAAGATTAAAGACTTTTTCGAAACCATGATGGTTTCCCATGTGATTTTAATCGGCACAATTTTACTGATGATTGTTACGATTTTGATTGATATGAAAAGAGGATATATCAAGGAGTATAAAGAGGTTGCAATTGGTACGGCAGTGTTTATGCTTTGCGGTGTCTGGGAGGTAGGCTTGGCTTATGTAACTAATACCAATCAGAATGGAATTGCACTCAGTATTGGTCTTGTTTTCTTACTGTTTACAGCGGGACTTAAGACCGGTAAGGACGTAATCCGCGTAGAGAAAGAGAAGCAGCTGGCCATCACTGCCAGTGAGTCCAAGGCGAATTTCCTGGCGAATATGTCTCATGAAATTCGTACCCCCATCAATACAGTTATCGGTATGAATGAGATGATTATGCGTGAAAACACGGATGCTACCATTCAGGAGTATGCCACCAATATCAAGAGCGCCAGCCATATGCTTTTGGGCCTTGTAAATGATATTCTGGATATTTCTAAAATAGATGCAGGCAAGCTACAGATTGTAGAAAGTGAGTATTCCTTGGAGAATATGCTTAAAGATGTGATTCTGGGCGTTGAAGTCCGTGCCAAGAATAAAAATCTGGAGCTTAAGACCCGGATTGATCACGCAATGCCCTCCGTGCTGAAGGGTGATGATATTCGTATCAAACAAATTTTGAATAATCTGATGTCCAACGCCATTAAGTATACGGAAAAAGGTTCGGTGACCTTTACTGTGGAGGGAATTGGTCAGGAGAATGATTTTGTGCTAAAAATGTCCGTGGCAGACACCGGAATGGGTATCCGCGAAGAGGACATGGATACGTTGTTTGATAGTTTTAGACGGCTGGAGCTGAAGAAGAACCGCTATGTGGAAGGCACGGGACTTGGATTGAGTATTACCAAAAGCCTGGTAGAACAGATGGGCGGTGAGATTCAGGTAGAAAGTGAAGTGGGTAAAGGAAGCTGCTTTACGGTGTTGATTCCGCAGATAATTGTAAATATAGCTACAATAGGAGATATCAAGGAAAAAGCCGAGAACCAAGAAGCAAGGGATGGGGCAGCAGAGGTGTTCAGGGCACCTGCAGCCAGAGTGCTGGTAGTGGACGATAACAAGATGAATCTGAAGGTGATTCAGGCGCTTTTGAAGCAGTCCCAGGTACAGCTGGATATGGCATCCGGAGGCAATGAGTGTCTGGAGATGACCAAGAAGAAAAAGTATGATTTGATTCTGATGGATCATATGATGCCGGAGCCGGATGGTGTGCAGACATTGCATATAATGCGTAATGACAAAAAAAACGCCAATCATACCACCAATGTGGTGGTGCTGACTGCCAATGCGGTTGGAGATGTGGAGACCGAGTACCGCAAGAAAGGCTTTTCAGACTATCTGGCAAAGCCTATTGATACAGAGAAATTGGAACAGATTTTGATTAAATATTTAAGTGCGAGGGTAGTAAAAAAATGAGTGAGGTTAGAGTAGCAATGTTGCAGATTTTACCTACGGGAACATTACAGGAGAATCTGGAAAAAGGGTTAGAGTACTGTGAGCAGGCCAAGAAGATGGGAGCGGATATTGCATTGTTTCCGGAGATGTGGAGTTGTGGCTATCAATTCCCGCAGGATAGGGAGGCCTTGGAGCAATTAGCAATTACAAAGGACAGTAAATTCATTACTTCCTTTCAGAAAATGGCTGCCAAACTAAAAATGGCAATCGGAATTACTTTCTTGGAAAAATGCGAAAAGTCTGTGAGAAATTCTATTTGTTTGTTTGACCGTAATGGTAAAGAGGTATATACCTATGCCAAAGTACATACTTGCGATTTTGGTGAAGAAAGTATATTGGATCAGGGAGAAGAATTTCCGGTCAGCGTATTGGAAACAGAAAAAGGAAAAGTGAAAGTGGGCAGTATGATTTGTTATGACCGCGAATTCCCGGAGAGCGCACGTATTCTGATGTTGAAGGGAGCGGAGATTTTATTGGTTCCCAATGCCTGCCCCATGGAGATTAATCGGATTTCTCAGTTGCGGGCAAGAGCTTTCGAGAATATGCTTGGCATAGCTACGGTCAATTATCCCAAAGGACAGCCGGACTGTAATGGCCACTCTACGGCCTTTGATGGCATTGCATGTAAGCCGGAGGAGGGATTTCGAGATACCCTGATTGTGGAAGCTGATGAGGGAGAAGGGATTGTTATTGCGGATTTTCCTTTGAGCGAGATGAGAGCATACCGTCAGAAGGAAGTACATGGAAATGCCTACAGACGCCCGGAACTTTATAAGCCGTTGTTGTCCCCTACAATCAATATGCCGTTTTTTAGAAGAGATAACAGAAAAAACCTCAGAATGAATTTGATTTTTAAAATATAGAGTGATTCATTGCCAAATAGGAGTGTACGCTTATGAGCAAAACGGAGAAAGAGAATACATGTAACACCTACATATGTCCTTCTAAAATATTCTTTTCCATAGCGGTACTGTTTGTGGTGGTATATTGGGTGGTTTGCGCCTTTGCCATGCCGGGTGAGAAGGATGTTATCAGCACGGACTGTGAACTGTTTGAGGCTCAGTGGGAGCGTGTGATGCAGGACGGAAAGCGGGTGCCTGTGCAGGTGCCGGGAAGCGTAGAGGCCCAGTGGGGAGAGGTTGTGACCTTAACCACAACTCTTCCGAATGATATTTACAACGGAGAGACACTGTGCTTCAGGCCTATTTGGCAGGATGTAAGTGTTTATGTAAACGGAGAGAGAAGATTAAGCTACAGTACCGAGGACTCCCGTCCCTTTGGCACCAACAGTGCTATGCGGTATCTGTTTGTAGAGTTGACGGAGGCGGACAGAGGTGGTGTGTTGACCTATCAGTTCTCCAGCAATTCCAAGTATGCCGGCAATATGCAGCACATTTATATCGGAGACCGAGCGAGTGTTTGGATTTATATGCTGCAAAATTCAGGCTTTCGTACTATGCTTGCAGTGGCGCTTATTATGTTGAGTGTATTTTGTCTGGTGGTAACCTGGGTGATGAAGCTGGTTTACAAGAAACCGTTACCGCTGTGCTATTTGGCCTGGACCATCTGCCTTGCAGCAATTTGGATGCTGTCGGAGAGTGATTTTCGTCAGTTATTATTCGACAATATTTCTGTGCTGTCCAATCTTACCTACTGGTGTTTGATGCTGATTCCGTTCCCGTTAATTATCTACATTAACGATGTGCAGGGAAACCGTTACCGCAAGCTGTATATGCCGACCATCCTCTATACGGGTGGTATGACTGTAGTGGGGACTGTGTTACAGATGTTTGACGTGGCGCAGTTTGTGCATCAGATACCTTTTATCCATGCGGGCTTGATTGCGGCTATTGTAAGTATTATAATCACTATAACAATGGATGCTTTTAAAAAGCGTCTCAAACAATATCTTGCTGTGGGAATCGGTATATATGGTATGCTGCTTACAGCCGTATTGGAAATGCTTTTGTACTACTACGGCGCAACCATATCTCTTGGTACTATTTTGGGAATTGGACTTTTGTTCCTGTTAGTCATGGCTATTATCAAGACCGGACAGGATTTGTTTGAAACTGAGAAAAATAAGCAGGAAGCAATTGTGGCCCGTGAGGCACAGGCGAAATTCCTGGCCAATATGTCCCATGAAATCAGAACGCCTATCAATGCCATTATCGGCATGAATGAGATGATTCTCAGAGAAAATGAGAGCGAAGCTGTGGAGGATTATGCCCACAACATTCAAAGCGCCAGCAAGATGCTTCTGGGTTTGGTAAATGATGTGCTTGACTTTAGTAAGATTGAATCCGGGCAGTTAGAGCTTGTGGAGGATACCTATCATCTGGGCGCCCTTTTGCAGGATGTGGTGCTGTTGATGAATGCCCGAGCAGCAGGCAAACCTATTTCCACTAATGTGGATATAGATCCCAAGCTCCCCTCCAAATATTTGGGAGATGAGCTTCGAATCAAGCAGATTCTTACCAATATTGTGTCCAATGCAGTGAAGTATACCAAGGAAGGTTCCATTACCTTGAAGGTAGATTATATCACTGTGGGTAAGGACGAAGTGCTGCTTCGAATGGCGGTGAAGGATACCGGTATTGGTATCAAAGAAGAAGATTTGCCCAAGCTTTTCGACGGATTTAAACGCTTGGAGCTGGATAAGAACCGTAACATTCAGGGAACCGGTCTGGGCTTAAATATTGCCAAGCAGCTGGCAACGTTTATGAGAGGTGATATTACGGTTGAAAGTGAATATGGTGTAGGCTCCACCTTTGTGGTTACCATTCCCCAGAAAATCATGGATAAGCGTCATCTGGGCAGTTTAAAAGATTCTGTCAATGAAAACCGCAAAGAAAATAACATGCCGGTCCTTTTATTTACGGCACCTAAGGCCAAGGTGCTGGTGGTGGATGACAACGGCATGAACCTTTCTCTCATGAAGGGGCTTTTGAAGCGTACCCGGATGCAGGTGGATGTGGCGAAAAGTGGTCAGGAATGTTTGGAGTTTACGAAAGACCAAAAGTACGATATGATATTTATGGACCACATGATGCCGGAAATGGATGGTGTGGAAACCTTAAGACTCCTTCGGTCCAATCAGTCCAATCCTAACCGGGAAGGGATTGTGATTGCACTGACGGCCAATGCGATTGCAGGGTGCCGGGAGATGTATTTAGGATATGGATTTAATGATTATTTTGCCAAGCCAATACAGGCAGATAAGCTGGATGAACTGATTGTACAGTATCTGCCGAAGGAACTGGTAAATATAAGGGAGGAAGCATAAATGTTCTGGAAAAAGAAAGCTGCGGTAAGTGATGCGGTAGCGGGGGGAGCGGAAAAAGAAAGCGATTCCAAGGTGTGTGAAGAACTTCTGGTGGTAGATCGTGCACTGGGACTGTCTTACTGTATGAATATGGAGGACTTTTATCTGGAGATGTGCGGTGAGTTTTGTAATCAGGCCACAGAGTATCTTCCCAAGCTGGAGGAGCATTATCAGGCCGAGGATTGGGAGCATTACGCTATTGTAGCTCATGCATTAAAGGGGAACTCCTTAAACATTGGCGCCTCTGCTTTCTCGAAGTATTCTTTGCAGCATGAATTGGCCGGAAAAGAGGGCAATGCGGAATTTATTAAGGCGGAATACGAGAAGTATGTAGAGACTTTGAAAGCATTAATGGAGAAGCTTTCAAATAACTAAAGGAGCAATTAGGGGATTATGGATAATAAACAGAATAGATTTCGCAGAAGACTTTTTCGCATTATAGAGGTTGGGAGCGATTATGATCTGGTCAGTCGAGGATATGATTATCTGAATGCTGCGTTAATCGTGATAAATCTGATAGTCAGTATCTTGTATACTTATGACGGCCTTCGAATGCAGTATGGTTCGGTTCTGGTTATCGTAGAGAAGATTACCATTGGGTTCTTTGCGATTGATTACGCATTGCGTATATGGACGGCACGGTTTTTGTATCCGGAATTAAAGGAGTGGCATGCTATTCGTAAGTATACCGTTTCCTTTACCGGAATGGTGGATTTGCTTTCATTTTTGCCATATTTCTTGCCTATTTTTTTCCCGGCAGGTACGGCTGCGTTTCGACTGCTACGAATTGTGAGGATATTCCGATTATTCCGCATTAATGCATATCATGATTCGTTGAGTGTAATCACATCCGTTATTAATGGTAAGCGGCAGCAACTAATGTCTTCGGTATTTATTATTTTGGTATTGATGATAGCGTCCAGTTTGTGTATGTATAGTCTGGAACACGAGGCACAGCCGGAGGTGTTCTCTAACGCATTTTCAGGCATTTGGTGGGCAACATCAACTCTGCTTACAGTAGGATATGGAGATATTTATCCTATTACCCTTATGGGTAAAATATTCGGAATTTTTATTTCGTTTTTGGGAGTTGGCATGGTGGCGATTCCAACGGGTATTATTTCGGCGGGATTTGTGGACCAATATTCTATAATTAAACAAAAAAGCGAGTATGGATATGAAACCAAAATGCGCTTTATCAAAGTTTTTCTAGGACCTAATGATAAATGGATAGGCAAGCGGGTGGCTGATCTGGATTTACCGGAAGGAATTATAGTAGCAATAATTAAGCGCAAAGAAGATGCTATTATACCTCGGGGAGATGTGGTGTTATGTGAAGAGGACAGTGTTGTTCTGGGAGCAGAGCCCTTTGATGATCATGAAATGATTGTGCTAAAGGAAGTGGTTCTTCGAAAGAATCATCCATGGGTTAATATGTGTATTGAAGAGTTGGATATATCCAGACATTCCGTCATTGTTCTGGTAAAACGTAAAAATAAAGCGATGATACCAAATGGGAAAACGAAACTGCGTTCAGGAGATAATGTGTTTGTTTATACACAGAAACATTTTTTGAAAGCGAATGAAATACAGTTATAACACATAGCAAAAGGACCAGCCTTGCGGTTGGTCCTTTCTGTATCTGCATTTATGCAGGCTATTATCTGTTCAGGATCAGCTTGGTCAGCTCAACGGGATCTACAATCTTGCCATCCTTGTAAACACGCATGTTACCGGACGCAATCTCGTCGATGAGGATAACTTCGTCGTTGTTGTAACCGAACTCGAACTTGATATCCCAAAGATCCAAACCGATGGACTTCAGATCATCGGAAACGATCTTGGTGATCTTCAGAGTCTGCTCCTTCATGCTCTCGAACATAGCGGGAGTCATGATGCCAAGTGCTGCAAGGCCTTCGCCGGTAACCAGGGGATCGCCAAGAGCGTCGTTTTTGAAAGTACACACAACGTAGCCACCCTCCAAAACGGTGCCGTCTGTGATGTACTCGCCATATCTGCGGATGAAGCTTCCGGTAGCTACCTGACGGCAAATTACTTCCAAGCCATGACCGAAAACTTTTGCAGGAAGAACTTCCATAGTAGCGTTCTCAATATCTGCGCTTACGTAGTGAGTCTTGATGCCTGCTTCTTTCAGCAGCTCAAAGTAGTGGATAGAGGTCTCCAGATTTGCCTTACCGATACCCTCGATGGTCAGACCCACGCTGTTTTCACCGGGATCGAATACGCCGTCCTTGCCGGTGCAATCGTCCTTAAACTTGAGCATTACATTGCCGTTGTCAAGGCTGAATACGTCTTTGGTTTTACCTTCATAAATTTTCTTCATCGTTATAGTCTCCTTTTGAAGTAAAGATGAGTATTAGATTTTCTAACAAAAATACTTTAACACCATTTTTTGCAGATGTAAAATATTTTTTTTCAAAATTTGCAAAAAAATTTTGGCAGGGATGTGGGAAAATGACAGTTTGGGTGCATTTCATGTCGATAAATCAACTACTGGTTGATAATTTGATGGAATATGGCGGGAAAAGTGCTTGTGTTTCGAGCAGGACATGGTAGTATTAATATAGACGCGTATATCAAGAATTTGAGGATTAAGGGGGAAGAGAACATGAATAGACCCCAAATGGTACGGCTTGATTACAGTCAAACGCTGGTTGATGGAGAATGAGGAGAATAACTATGTTGAGATTAAGACCTTATAAAAGATGTGATGCAGAGAAAATTGTAAGCTGGATTCAGGATGAGGAGGCATTTTATAAGTGGAGTGCCGGAGTCCTGGGCGAGTACCCTATCACAGCGGAGGATTTAAATGCTCATTATGACAAGCATGCAGATGCTGATAGCTACTATACTATGACCGCTTTTGATGAGACGGGAGCGGTAGGGCAGCTTATTATGCGCTTTTTGGATGAAGAAAAGAAGCTCCTGCGCTTTGGTTTCGTGATTGTAGATGCTTCCAAGCGCGGTAAGGGCTATGGCAAGGAGATGATTCGTCTTGCACTGCAGTTTGCATTCGACATCATGAAGGTAGAGAAAGTGACTATCGGTGTGTTCGACAATAACCCGGCCGCTTACCATTGCTACAAGAGCGTGGGCTTTAACGAAATGGGCGAAGAGTTCAACAAGACCTACCAGATGATGGGTAAGGATTGGAAGTGTATTGAGTTGGAGATCGGACGGATATAAATTGGGTGTAAAGTGCAGAAAAGTTTGTCCTGCGCCCAAGACGCTATTTTTAAGTGAAAAAGATGTGAGAATTGGGTGTGGAATAACAAAATGTATATCCTATGCCCAATGGGAAAATAAGGAGAATTTTAAATGTATCCAAGTGTAGAAGAAGCTTTAAGGGAATTGGAGATTGCTGGGAAACAGAATCCCGGACCATGGACCAAGCACTCTGAAAATGTGGGAATTGCAGCCAAAAATATTGCGCAAAAAATTCCCGGAATGAACGCAGATAAAGCATATGTGGTTGGCCTTTTGCATGATATAGGCAGAAGAGTAGGAATTGTCAATATTCCGAAACATGTATACGAGGGATATTTATTTTGTATGGAAAATGGTTGGGATGTAAGTGTGATGATTACGATTTGTTGATTCAATTATGTGATAGTTTGGCTGTGGATTATGGATTTTGTATATTGGAAAAACGATTCGTGGATGTGGCAAGGCGATATGGCATATGGGAGAATTCTGTGGAGCGGTGGAATGCTACATTTGCCATAAAGGAATATTTTGAAGCGAAGATGGGGTGTTCTATTTACGATGTCTTGCCGGACATTGGGAAAACCACACTACTTTGTCCACCGCCGTGGAAACCTGGTGTGAATAATAAGTAAATTTGAAGCAAAGAAATACAGACTGACAATAAACAATGAGGGGTAAATGATGAGTAATATTACAACGATTCTATTTGATATGTATGGAGTTATCATTGAGGAGAGTAAGGGCAAGTTTGTACCTTACACCTTTAATCATTTTGGTAAGTCGGAACATGAGAGGCTGAAACGGCAAATTCGTGATGAACAGTTATTTACTAAGACCGGAAATGGTGAGTATACTTCAGATGAATTTTTGACCATGCTGGGTTATGAGAATCCCCAATTTCATATGAGAGATTACATAGAGAACCATCTGACATTAGATGGCGATTTCATCGAATTTGCAAAGAAGTATTCTGAAAAGTATGAGTTCGTACTTTTGTCAAATGATGTGTCTGAGTGGAGCGCCTATATCACGGAATACTATCAACTGAATCCGTATTTTAAGCATAAGATTGTTAGTGGTGATGTGAAGTGTCGTAAGCCGGAACGGAAGATTTATGAGCTGGCGCTTAAGCAGATTGGGCGGAGTGCCTCAGAATGTTTATTTATTGACAATAGCGTGAAGAATCTGGAGGTTGCACAGGAGCTGGGGATCACCCCTGTTTTGTTCAATCGCGACGGAGAAGAGTACACAGGAAGAATTATAAATACATTTGCGGAATTGGCGGATGTATTGGAGGAGATATAGTATCCCATGTTAGATAAAGAAACTGTAGGCAAAAATATAGCAAATTATCGTAAGCGCAAGTTTATCACTCAAAAGGAGCTTGCCAATCACCTAAACATTACAGCCCAGAGTGTGTCCAAATGGGAGGCGGGGCTTAGTCTGCCCACCGTTGACATGCTGTATGATGTGGCCCAGATACTGGATGTGAGTGTGGATTCGCTGCTTAGTGACAAGGTGGTGGACAACCGGGATATTTGTTATGAAGATACCGGCCTGGATATCCGGTCCATCTATGGGCTAAAGGCCAGAATAGATTCCTGGGTGACGGAAGATGAAAATGTGCTCCATGCCCATTATGTGGATCCGGTGGTGTTTACGGTGAATATGGACGGGATGGAGGAGCCGGTCTTCGCCATGACTATCAATGTGCCCGGCTCTAAGGCAAGACTTGCCAGAGAGCGTGGCTGTGATAAAGAGATTTGTATGGATGTAACCGCGCGTGCCATCAACAATGTGCTCCGCTACGGCTTTATGCCTAAAATTCTTCGGGCACAGGTGGTCTGTGGCAGCAAGGACATCCGACAATTGGAGGAGATGGCTCTGGGTTTTAAGAAGACCTGTGAGGCAAATGGCGTGATTTTTGCAGGTATGGAGATATCTGCCCAGCCCATCAATTATCGCAGTAATGAATACGAAATCAGCGTATCTCTTGTGGCAGCAGCGGACAAGAAAGATATTCTTACAGGCGAACAGATTGAAGCGGGCGATGTGCTGATTGGTCTGATGACTCCGGGAATTGAGGCCAACTGCTATCCCTTTGTGCGGGTCATGTTGGACAGAAAGCCTGAGCTTGCCTATGAGAAGATTGATGAGGAACATTATTTTGTAGAAGAAATCCTAAAACCCAATGTGGCATTTACCGCAGCAATACGCGAGTTGCAAAAAGCAGATATTTTGCGCGGGGCCTGCAGAATAGAAGCCTCTTTTCTCTATGAGGGGTCTTACGCAGGTATGGTGCCCGAGGATTTGGGCGTTTGGATCGATATGTCTTCAATCCCCCTAAAACCCCTATACAAATTTATGCTGGAGCTGGATATGGTGGGCAAGAACTTTTTCCCCTTCCGCTTCAGCATGGGTGTAGGGATGCTTGTTATTGTGCCTAAGTCCCGGGAAAAACAGGCCTTAGAGATTATTGGCAAGTACCACGAGGCTCATGTCCTCGGCAAGATAAAAAAATTAGAAGACAACCATAATGAAAAAGTATGGACGGAAGGAAAAGTAAAATGGTAAAAAACAAAAAGAAAAATCTCTACATAGACGTGGGTGTTAAGCACGGATATCTGCTGTTTTTGTATGTGGCGGCGGCTACGATTTTAAATGGGGTTGTCATCTCCGGCAATGAATACCTGGCCAGAGCCACGGACTCTTTGCTGGGCGGTGAGACAGTGCAGTTTCAGGACTTTTTCCTGCCGCTGACTGTCATGATTGTGGTGGGTACCCTTATGGCCTATTTGCAGAGCCTGTGTGGCAACAACTACAGTGCCAAAGTACAAAAGGACGTACGTGGCAGAATCGGTAAGCATCTTTTAAATCTTCCTTATTCCTACTACGATGAGAAGGGCACCGGCAGCATCATGACCAAGCTGGTGTCCGACATCGCAGAGGTGGGACGGTTTTTCTCGGAAATCATGCCCAATCTGATTGTGGACTTTGTCATGGTGGTAACGGTTACCATTTATCTGCTGCAGATTGACGTGATGCTGATTGTGGTGTTGTTTGTCACCTATCCGGTACTTTTGGTGGTGGCAGATAAGCTTTCCCGCCATTTGACAGCGGTGGTTAAAAAGCGCCGCGGTAGTCTGGATAAAAGAACCCAGGCGGCCTTCGATGCCATCCAGGGTATCAATGTGGTGCGAAGCTACAACTTAGACAAAGTCATGCAGAAGAAAATCAATTACTACATAGATGATGTGGCGGACCAGGGCTGTAAAAGTACCAAAATCACATCCATGGGCTATGTGCTTCGGCATGCCATCAATACCATCCCTGTGGTGCTTTGTTATATGTTTGCCCTGCATGAGGTAATCACCGGTAAAATTACCACCGGTGACATGCTGGCTTTCAGTGTGTTGTTAAACCGTATCCTTTGGCCTTTGGGTAATATCGTATTCTGTGTCAACGACATCCGCGAGGTAAACGTGGCACTGAAGCGTGTGCAGGAAATCTATGACCAGGAGCCGGAAGAAAGCGGAGACCAGGCATTTCCCATGGAGGCAGCAAATGGCAATGTGGTGGAATGGAAGGACATTACCTTCTCCTATGATGGAGAGCGTCAGGTGCTTAACGGCATGAACCTGACCATCGGTCAGGGACAGACCATTGCCTTTGCCGGCGGCTCCGGCGAGGGTAAAAGTACAATCTTCCGCATCCTGTGCGGCTTTTATAGGAAGAGCGGCGGAAGTTATCAGCTTTTTGGCCATGAGTTTGCAGACTGGGATTTGCAGGCGGCCAGAAATGCCTTTTCTTACGTGTCCCAGAATGTGTTCCTGTTCCCGGAGACCATTTTGAGAAATGTGGCCTACGGTAAGGAAGATGCCACCAGAGAGGAAGTAATCGAGGCGTGTAAAAACGCCAACATTCACGACTTTATCATGAATCTTCCGGATGAGTATGACACTTTGGTGGGTGAGCGCGGCGTGCGCCTTTCCGGCGGTGAGCGCCAGCGTATCTCTATCGCAAGAGCGTTTTTAAAAAATGCGCCTATTCTTCTATTGGATGAGCCTACGGCAGCAGTGGATGCTGGAACGGAAGGTCTGCTTCAGGAAGCCATCGCCCGCATCTCCAAGGGTAAGACGGTGATTATCATTGCGCACCGTCTGTCCACCATTATGGATGCGGACAAGATTTATGTGGTGGAGGGCGGCCGTATCGCAGAGTCCGGTACCCACGCAGAATTGATTGCTTTAAACGGAATCTATGCAAGCATGCATGGAAAGGAGGTAGCAGCCAATGAGCAAAGTGAATAGTCAGAATGTAACAGCTAAAAAGCCTAATATTTTCTTTTGGTTTATGGGTCTTATGGGCAAGCGCCTCCCCATTTATCTGACAGCCATTGTGGTGTCCATCGTAGGTTTTGCAGGCAGCAAAATTGCCAATGCATGGCTTGTTAAAAATATTATGGAGGCGGCCCAGACCAGACAGACGGAAGGGCTTGTGCTCACTGTTGTAATCAACTTCTTTGTGATTGTGGCAGCCATGTTTACCTGGCGGCTTGGTATCGTGCGCTACAATATTGAGGCGAAGCGGGGCATTGCCCGGGTGGAGAAGCAGGTGTTTGCCAAAGTACTGCGCCTGCCCATGAGCTATTATGAAAATATCCACAGCGGCGACTTTATGTCCAAGCTGGTATTTGATATGGAAAGAGCAGGAGATATCTACGGCTCCAGACTGCGCCGGCTGATGGACGGAATTCTTACTACCATCATCTACATGATCCCTATGCTGGTGTTAAATTGGCAGTTAACCCTTTGTCTATTATCCGTAAGTGCACTGTCACTGCTGATAAACAGTATTTTCTTGAAGCCTATGAAAAAAATGGGTAGCAAGCTCTCCGGCAAAAACGCTGTGATGACGGAGAAGATTACCAATATATTGGCTGGTATGGAGACCACCAAAATCTTCCCCACCGGCAGACAGCTTCTGGAAGATTATGATGTGGCCAACTCGGATTGCTACAAGATTCAGAAAAAGACCAATGCCATGAGCGCAGCGCTGGAAGGTATAAACAACCTGTTTGACCTCTTGAGCAGCCTGGCTTTCCTAGGCGTGGGCGTGTGGTTTGTGTCCAAGGGACTGACCACATTGGGTGAGCTTTCCGCTATCTACTCCATCTACGGCAACTTCAGATTCGTAGTGATGGAGATTGGCAAATACATTCCCCAGATGATGAACTGTGTGGCCAATGCAGAGCGTATTTATGATTTCTTGCAGCTGGAAGAGGAGCCCAAGACCTACGGATTAAGCGGCAAGGCTGACAAGGCAGCAGGCATTGTTACTGCCAAGGACATTGCATTTGCATACAAAGAAGACAGACAGATTCTGGAAGGCTTTTCACTTAATATTAAGAAAGGGGAATTTGTGGCACTTACCGGTGCTTCCGGCTGTGGCAAAAGTACCTTTGCAAAGCTTCTTCTGGGCTTCTACAAGCCCGAGCAGGGCGACCTTACCATAGACGGCAAGTCTTACAGTGATATGACCCTGAAAGAGGTCCGTGACCTGATTGGCTATGTGCCTCAGGAGCCTTATCTTTTCGAGGCAACCATTGCAGAGAATATCGCTTACGGCAGAAGTGACGTAGCGCCCGAGGAAGTACCCATGGAGGATATCATCGAGGCGGCTAAGGCAGCAAATGCCCATGACTTTATCATGAAGCTGCCTGAAGGCTACAACACCATCCCGGGTGAGCGAGGCAATACCCTCTCCGGCGGCGAAAAACAGCGAATCGCCATTGCCAGAGCTGTGCTGAAAAACGCACCGGTGCTTCTCTTAGACGAGGCAACCTCCGCCCTGGACAATGAGTCCGAGCGCCTGGTAAACGAAGCAATTGAGCGCCTGTGTAAAGAGCGCACCACCATCATGATTGCACACAGAGCATCCACAATCGCAAGAGCTGACAGAGTGATTGCCATGGGCGAATAGCAATATGTATGCAAAAAAAATCAAAAAAAATTAAAAAAACCTCTTTTCTATCGAAAAAAATTGTACTATAATTACTCCATGTTTCTAAAATAGAGTACGTGATTCGCTTGTTTGTGTTGGGGAATATGTATGTGTCGATTAGGGGTTTTATGTCCTACCACAGGACCTTGAAAAACGTCGGCACTTAGGCTGCGTACTTTGCAGCCTTATGTGCCGCTACGCTTTTTCACGGAGCGGGAGCGTTCCTGTGTAGGATATAAAACGCCTTAGTCGACTTCGATAGATGTGGCTCAACACAAACAAGCGAATGCAAACTCTGACTTTATTCATAAGGAGAACAACAATGAAACAGGACATGTTTGTAATTCTGGACTTAGGTAGCACCGAGAACACAGTAATCGCCAGACAGATCCGTGACATGGGCGTTTACAGCGAGATTCATCCCCATGATATCACTGTGGACGAGTTGAAGGCACTGCCCAATGTAAAGGGTATCATCTTAAACGGCGGTGAGAACCGTGTAGTGGACGGTGTGGAGATTGATGTGAACGCTGATATCTACAACTGCGGTATCCCCGTAATCTCTGTTGATTATCCCACTGCAAAGTGCGAGAAACAGTACAAGGAGCTTCCCGATGACGCAACCGTTAAGGCATTCCTTTTCGAGACCTGTAAGTGTGAAGCTAACTGGAATATGAAGAACTTCATTGAAGACCAGGTTGAGCTTGTGCGTAAGCAGGTTGGCGACAAGAAGGTTCTGCTGGCTCTCTCCGGCGGTGTAGATTCCTCTGTAGTAGCAGCTCTGCTGATTAAGGCAATCGGTGATCAGTTGACCTGTGTACATGTAAATCATGGCCTGATGCGTAAAAACGAGTCTGAGAGCGTTGTAGAAGTATTCCGCAACCAGCTCAAGGCAAATCTCGTTTATGTAGACGCAACTGATAGATTCCTGGACAAGCTGGCAGGTGTAGCAGACCCTGAGCAGAAGAGAAAAATTATCGGCGGCGAGTTCATCCGCGTATTTGAAGAAGAGGCTAGAAAGCTGGAAGGTATCGACTTCCTTGGCCAGGGTACCATCTACCCTGACATCATCGAGAGCGGTACCAAGACCGCTAAGTGCGTGAAGTCTCACCACAACGTAGGCGGCCTTCCTGAGGACCTGCAGTTCGAGCTGGTTGAGCCCCTTGCGCAGCTGTTCAAAGACGAAGTACGTGCCTGTGGCGTAGAGCTTGGCCTTCCTGCAGAAATGGTATATCGTCAGCCCTTCCCCGGCCCCGGCCTGGGCGTACGTTGCCTTGGTGCAATCACCCGTGACCGTCTGGAAGCACTTCGCGAAGCAGATGCAATCCACCGTGACGAGTTTGCAAAAGCCGGCCTGGACAAGAAAGTATGG
>JAZQFO010000144.1:0-3325 GCA_045539535.1 Acetatifactor sp. | reverse complement strand
CGCTACGGGTTGGGGGGCAGGAGCCGGTTGAGGCGCGGGGGCAGGCTCCGGTGCCGGGGCCTCATCGGGTGTAGTTGCCGTCTCGGGTGCAACTTCCTCCGCAGGTACACTCTCTACAACTTCTTCCACAGATTCCTCTATGGGCGTAGCCTGAGTCTCCACAGCTGCCGCTCCACACACCGGGCAAAACCGATGTTTTTCCTCTAAATTCGCTCCACAAGAAACACAAAACTTATTCGCCATAGTCTTCCTCCTTTAGAATCCATTCCGGTGATAAGATCGTTTGCTTTTTACAGTTTTGATTATACCAAAAATCGTTTACGTGGTAAATATTTTTTCGCATATGTTGAGCTGCCGTGTTTATTGGATTTTGCTTCTGTATAAAGCCCGCTCATCTTCGGGGATTTGCAGGGCGTCCATAGCTTGGTCAATGCTAAGCGCCATCGTGTGCATAATACTGCGGATGGATCGCATAATACCAGTTTCAATCCCTATCTTTGTTCCACTCTCCAACAGTTCCTCTTTCCACTCATCCATTGCTTGACACATATCGTATTCTCCTTCCTTTTCATATCTATCCAACTGCTCCAATACATCATTTGCGTCCGTTATAACTGCAATTACTTCTGCGGTGTCTCTATCGAGATGTCGATACTCCTCCCTGTTCCACAACTCTACCAACTCCTTGCGATTCTTGCGCAGTGCGGACACCTCCAAAAACTGTTTAAGGCCTGTTTTGAAGCAAGATAAATCCTCCACCTCATCTGCGCAAAACAAACTCATCTGATAGTCGTGGAAATGATCCTTCCACTCCGGTGGCGCTCCTTGGAAATCCATCATGTCCTTAAGGCTGCGTGGTCCATTCCAGGGCTCTGTACCATGGTAAAAGCACATAGTATGCACCGGGTGCAGTTTGTCCTCTGCCGTAAGCTGTGTGGTCCAGCCTGTGGGCGTCAGCCCCTGCTCTCGCTGTTCCCTGTCCTTATTAGCGCGTATTTTCCGCACCTGGGTATTGTATTCCATACAATCATACTCCATGATGCGTAACGGCATGGTAAAGTCTATATTTTCTTGGTTTTCAATGGCTGTGATTACCAGCCAGTCACCATTTCTGGTACGCTTCTTAATATCCCTGCCGCAGGTCTTGGTCTTCATCTTCCCGCTCTGCGTTTTGGGCAGCAGCACATTATAACGACCATCCTCCGACTCCAGCATATCTGCCGTGAGCATCGGCTTCCCTCCAAATTCTGAAGCATTGAACAGTTCTGCAAAGCGCTCATTATCCGATAGATATTGGCAAACTGCAACATCATATTTCCCCATAAAATCCTCCTCTCCGATGGAGGCATGGGCGTCCTCCACCTTATAATCTCTGTATTCTCTTGTTCTCTCAGTGAAAGACGGCGGAATCGCCTAAAATGAAATATGAATAAAACGAGAACGTCTTTAGATAGTTTGATTGTAGTATAGAGATTCTAAAGTGTCAATGTGGAAATTTAACAAAAGTAAAATCAGGGTGATGCAACCCTGTCCCACTGCCCTTTTCCTTTCCCGGAAAGGGTGCTATAATAGGTCATATTAGACCTATTAGAATCGAGGGGAAAATATGGATTTTAGAGAGATTATGAACAGTTCCGAATATGATTTCCTGCGGACCCATGAGCGTCTGGGGAAGCGGATTATTTTGCTGGGTTTGGGCGGCAGTCACGCCTATGGCACCAGCATCGGTAACGGAGACATTGATTTTAGAGGAGTGACGTTAAATACGCCTTCGGACCTTCTGGGGCTGACGGAATTTGAGCAGTACGAGGATGAACATACAGACACGGTGATTTATTCATTTAATAAAATCGTGAAGCTGCTGCTTGAGTGCAATCCCAATACTTGTGAGATTCTAGGGCTGGATGAGGACCAATATTTGATCAAGACAGCTCTGGGTCAGGAGCTGATTGACCACAAGGATTTATTCCTGTCCAAGCGGGCGGCCAAGTCCTTTGGGGGCTATGCAAGCGCGCAGCTAAGACGGTTGCAAAACGCCGTCGCCAGGGATTCTATGCCCCAGCCTGAACGGGAGCAACATATTTTAAATTCGGTGCACAATGCCTTGGAGGATTTCAACAGGCGCTACGGAGAATTCGACAAGGGGCGTCTGCGTCTGTATATCGATAAGGCCATGACTGAGGGGCTGGAAACGGAGATTTATGTAGATGCGGATTACAGACACTTGCCCCTTCGGGAGTATGAGAAGATGTTCTCCACCATGAGTATGGTAGTGCGGGATTATGACAAGATTGGCAAGCGCAACAAGAAAAAGGACGACAATCATCTAAACAAGCATGCCATGCATTTGATTCGGCTGTTTATGATGGCCATTGATATTCTGGACAAAGGAGAGATTCGCACCCACAGAGGGGAGGCAGATCTTGCGCTTCTGTTACAGATTAGAAGGGGTGAGTTCCAGCGAGAGGATCACACCTTCCGGGAGGAGTTCTACGAAGTCCTGGCCCATTATGAAAAAGAGCTGAAAAGGGCTACAAGAGAATCAAAGCTGCCGGACAATCCGGATATGGAGAAGGTGGCGGAGTTTGTGGAGTATGTAAATCGGAAGGCAATTGAGGGAGCGTATTAATATGTCAGATATGATGTTTCAAAGGATTCAGGATAAATTAACAGAAATTGAGGCGCGGGAAAATGTAAAGATTTTGCTGGCAGTGGAATCAGGCAGCCGTGCATGGGGCTTTGCATCGCCGGACAGCGATTATGATGTGCGGTTTATTTATGTGCGGCCCATGGCGGATTATCTGCGTCTGGACGAACCCAAGGATGTGATTGAGTGGCAGCTGGATGAGGTGCTGGACATCAATGGTTGGGATTTGAAAAAGGCGCTGGTGCAGTTTCGCCGTGGAAACGCCACGCTATTTGAGTGGAGCAATTCCCCTGTGGTGTATCGGAAGGCTGATGAGTGGGATCAGATTTATGAAGTTGCCAAGGGGTACTTCTCTGCCAAGGCAGGGATTAATCATTATTATGGCACGGCCCGAAATACGTTTGAGGGATATTTGCAGGGAGATAGGGTGAAGTATAAAAAGTATTTTTACGCGCTTCGACCACTGCTGGCATGTCAGTATATTGAGACGTATAATTGTCCGCCTCCGGTGCTGTTTGATGACTTGTTAAAGATGGAATTGCCCGAGGAGTTGAGGGCAGGAATTGAGGAGCTATTAGAGGTAAAGAAGGTCACAGAGGAAGGGGATTTGAACCCGCAGATGCCGGTGATTTATGAGTTTATTAAGGGGGAATTGGAGGTCTGGAAAAAGAAGGGGGA
>JAZQFO010000143.1:0-2601 GCA_045539535.1 Acetatifactor sp. | reverse complement strand
GCCCTGCAGTACACCGTAGCTGTCCGTGACAAGCTTTTAGAAGCCTACCGCGAGATCATGCAAATGCAAATCTAATAGAGAATTTATTTGGTACATACTAACAATTATTCATAGTAAGGATATTGTATTGCACTTATATTTTCTGTGCGTAGGATTGCGTATATGTCTTATTTGGAGCCTTGAAAAACGCCGGTGCTTAGCGAAAGTCAAACGCAAGAGCAAAGCGATTGCGTTTTGAGCTTAGCATCCGCTGCGCTTTTTCACGGAGCGAGAGCGTCTCCTAATAAGATATATACCAATCCTTGACGCACAGGTAAATAAAAGGGCATTATACAATGCCAAAGGAGTAAACATGCCGGAACAAGTTAAGGAAATCCTGCAAAAGATTAAAGACTGGTGGAATAAATTTACTTCCCGCCAGAAGACCATCATCATTGGTCTTGTGGCTACAGTCATTTTTGCTTTTGCTATCGTAATATATGTGACTTCGAAGCCCAGTTTTGTGGAGCTGATCAGCTGTGAAAATGAGAAGGAGGCTGCTGAGGTGCAGGCGCTTTTGGAGGGTGCGGGTATTCAGTACCAGGCCTCGGATAATGCGCTCCGCTTCAGTGTAGAGGCTGACCAGTATCAGACCGCAGTCTGGGCCCTGGGAGCGGAAGGGTATGGTGCAGATGAATATACTATTCAGGAGGCGTTAAATGGTAGTATTTCTACCACGGCATCCGATAAGGAGAAATTGACCAAGGCTGCTTATGAGAGCATGCTTTCCAAGAATCTGTCCGCCTTTGACAATGTAAAGAGTGCGGAAGTGCTTTTAAACATTCCTCCTGAGACAGGCACGTTGCTTCGGGAGAAGAGAGAATCCAGCGCGTATATTAAGCTGGAACTGGATGGAACATTTACCTCTGCCAATGCAGCCAATATGGCGAAGGCAGTGGCTACCTGGCTTGGCAATGAGACCACATCCAATATTACAATTTTGGATTCTGAGTCTAATCTGTTGTTTGCGGGTGGAGATGATTATACCTCTGCAGGTATTGCAAGCTCCATGCAGGAGCTGCAGAATCAAGGCCAGTCCATGGTGGCAAATCAGGTGAAAAACGTATTGTTTGCCACCAATCAGTTCAGCCAGGTGGAGGTTACCTGTAGCTTGGATATGGATTATTCCAACTACGAACAGACTGTTAAGGAGTATTCTGTGGCAGAAGGCCGTGAAGAGGGTTATTTGGCACACAGAGAGACTTTTGAATCTGAGAATGAAAACAGTGGCTCTTACGTGCCCGGTACGGATTCTAATGATGAGAATGTGTATGTAAGTCCCGATGCCAACAATTCTTCCTCTACCCAGAATGAGAAGCTGGAAGACTTTTTGCCCAACGAGGATATTCAGTTTAAAATCACCCCGGCCGGTGCTATTAACTACAATAATTCCGGCATGTCCATTGCTTTGATTCGCTACCGCGAGTACAAGGAAGAGGATGTAAAGGCCATGGGTCTTTTGGATGGCATCACCTGGGAGGAGTATAAGTTAAATAATGCAGCTGATGTGAAGCTTGAGGTGGATCAGGATTTCTACAGTATGGCACACACGGCTACCCGGATTCCTTTGGAAAACATCACGATTGTGTCCTATGAGTCTCCCGTGTTTGTGGATGCTCCCGGACTTTCCGTGGATTGGACTAATGTGGCAAGTATTGTGATGCTGGTTGTGATTCTTGCTCTGCTTGGATTTGTGGTATTGCGCAGCATGACCGGCAACCGCAGGACCACAGAGGACGAGGAGCTCTCTGTGGAAAGTCTTCTGCAGTCTACCCAGGATATGGAGCTGGAGGATTTGGATGTGGAGGAGAAATCCGAGACCAGAAAGCTTATCGAAAAGTTTGTGGACGAGAATCCGGAGTCAGCGGCTGCTCTTTTGCGTAACTGGCTTAGTGAAGACTGGTAAGAAGTTGAAGGAGAATACAAATGGCAAAGAAAGCAGAAATGGGCGTTACCGGTATCCAGAAGGCTGCAATCCTTTTGATTGTGCTTGGACCGGAGCGTTCTGCAGGATTGTTTAAACATTTGAAAGAGGACGAAATAGAAGAGTTGACTCTGGAGATTGCCAATACCAGAAGCGTAACCCCTCAAGTAAAGGAGGAGGTTATCAACGAATTTTATGAAGTGTGTCTGGCCCAGCAGTATATTGCAGAGGGCGGTATCGGATATGCAAAACAGCTTTTGGACAAGGCACTGGGAGAAGAGAAAGCGCTGGAGGTTATCGGAAAGCTGACGGCATCACTGCAGGTAAAGCCTTTCGAATTTGTGCGCAAGACAGATGCTGCACAGTTGATCAACTTTATCGTGGACGAGCACCCTCAGACCATTGCACTTATTTTGTCTTATTTGTCCCCGTCCCAGTCTGCTATGGTGGTGGCTGCACTTCCCCCCGACAGACAGGCGGAGGTTGCAAAGCGTATTGCACTTATGGACCGTACAAGTCCCGATGTTATCAAAGAGGTGGAGAAGGTGCTGGAGTCCAAGTTGGCAAGTCTTGTAAATCAGGATTACACCGTTATCGGTGGTGTGGATGCGGTTGTAGAGATTTTGAACAGTGTAGAC
>JAZQFO010000142.1:0-22347 GCA_045539535.1 Acetatifactor sp. | reverse complement strand
TCCTGCCAGTTCTTATCTGGCATTACTGTTTAATAGGTTGCGATATTTTCATATCACTTAGTTCTCTGAATTTTCTCTTGCTGCTATAACGCAGCTCTTGGAATTTTCAGGGTTGCATTGCTGTTTATTTGTCAAGGTTCAAAACGACTTCTTCGAAGTCGCTACAAATATGCTTCGCATATTTGCTGTGCGGTTCCCCGCTTGTTGCTGTTCTTAGCGGCAACTGTCTTATAATAGCACAGCATTTTCGCCTTGTCAACAACTTTTTCAATTTATTTTTCACCGCACAATCATTTTCGCGCGGTGGATTTTCATTATAGCACTATATATTTTTATTTGTCAATCCTATTTTTTAAATTTTTCAAACAAATATCCCCGACTTCTCGATTTATGAAAAGTCGGGGATTATTCTATAAGTAAGTATGTATTTTTTCAGTTAGTTCCGCACCCAGAATCTGTATCCAGCCTGCCAGTTGATTGTACTCATAAAGCCATGACAAAATCTTACTGTCTGCCGTACTTTGCAGAATATACTCTCCCAATCCTCCCAGATCCATTATCATGGAAAATGTGTATATTGTCCATAATATTAAAACTGTTTCTGCAATTCCTACCACAATGCCTAGTATCTGATCCAGACTTTTTACTATAGGTAGTTTGGCAAGCAGCTTAGCCGGTAATACAACCACATTAATTAAATGATGAGCGATACCCAGCACAGCCAGTAAAAGAACCATCACCACAACATTTAAAACCTTACCGTCATAGTAACTATGTAAACCATTTCCAATAAGCACTGCCACCAGACACAGAAAAACGAGTGAAACAAAGGAAATGATTTCTTTGACCATACCCTTGTTGTAGCCATCATACATTTTTAAAAACATGAAAGCCACTACGATCACTAACAAAACATTAATTTCCATATCTCCCACGTACTCCTACTTTAACTGTATTGTATCCATTGACGTTTCTGTTACCAGTACATATTTATATGCTCCGCCTGCCGGGAATAGTAAATCTGCCGACTTGGAAAAATATCCGTTAAATTTCTCTGTACCGTCATAGGTCATAATCTGACACTCATTTTCATTATAAATGACAAAGCAGTCTTCTTCGAAGAAAATATCTGTATAATCCAAATCAAAATAGAAGGTACCTGTCTTCTTGCCGGAGGTATTATATACATCCATCATATAACTGTGCTCCATGTCATCCGACACAAGCACCAAGCCAATATGTTGGTTCCCATAAAATACGGACTGAATTTCCTTATTGTATATATAGCCCGCTTCTTCTGTAGGCGTCTGACTGCCCTTAAAAATCATAAGTCGACTGTCTCCCACTGCAAAAGCAGTTTCATCATCCACGAAATGGATCTCCGGAATCAGAACATCAGAATAGAAATACAATCCCACTACATGGTCACTCATATTGTCACCTACAGGGCCAAAATTATAAAACACTACATTGGACTTTAACATTCCTGCATCCAGATACACATATGTCACCGCCAACATAACTCCGTTGGGAGAAAGACTGATGGATACAGGATAACCCGCTTCATCCATATGAGCCTGTCCGGTAAAAAGAAGCTGACCTGCGGGGTCATAAGTGTTAATCCAAGTAACATTGGTGTCTGCAAGAACCGCCGTTACCCTGCCTGTAGCAGACACGGCAATATCCTTTATCGGCATATTAGTTGTCACCGAACCCAATTGCTTCTCTGTGTCCTGAATATAAATTTCCCTGCCGTTATAGCTCGCAATAGCAGAAACATTACCGCAGGTTTTCACAATAATATCCTGAATCTCATAAGTCTGATTCCAGGTAACCTCGCCCTTCATATTGGTACAATGCGCACCATCCTTACTATATGTAAGAACACTGTTGCCAAGCCGCATATCCTCTGCACCCGCCGAGCCCTCCAACAACACAGTAGAAACTGTGTCATACCCGGTATAAACATGACGTTTGTATTGCACCATAACTAATACAACCACCGCCAGAAGTGCAGCCACTACCAACAGTACCCGATATACATTTTTTAACTTATGTCGCTTGATTTTTTCTTTATAATCAGTGCGAATCTGTTCTCTTTTCGCTTTTTCTCTGCGGTAGTTTCTAATGTCTGCCATGTAATACCTCGTAATTTATTGGGGCAGCATGATAACCTGTCCCTCTTTTATGTCGTCAGGATCCGTAATATTATTTAGAGCACAAATATCCGCCACTCTGACACCGGTGCCATATTGACGCCAACTGATAGTGATAAGCGTGTCACCCGGCTGTATAATATAGGCTACTGCACTGGCCGCCTCCTGTGACACAGGTGCGGACACATCTTTTACTTCTTTACTACTCTCGCTTGAAGGCTCTGCTGCACTCTCCTCCACGTTTTCCTCTGATACCGACTCCTCTACAAGTACCTCTGCCGTCTCTTCCGGTAGCCGCTCCTCCACGCTCGCTTCCGCTGCTTCTGCCGCCTCCTGAGTCAGCTCTGACTCCACTGACCGGTTCTCTTCAAGCAAAGCCTGTTCCAACCGTTCCTCCATTAACAGAGTGTCCGTATTATCAGCCTGTGCCGCTACCTCCGCCGCATCCGGTTCACTATCTGATGCCGGGTCGCTTCCGCCAAAGGTACTCACACCCCATAGGCACAAAAGTGCAAAAGCACCCACAGCCGCGAAACGCATTTTTTGCAAATAGGCAGAACCTGATTTGTCTGAGGACATTCGGCTCTCAACAGCAAAGTCACCATCTAACGCCTCCCTGCGCTCATCCTGACGTTTCTTTACTTCCTCATATTTTGTCAAATCAACCTGCTCCGGCTGAGGACTTTCGCGAGCATCCAGCATATGTGCAAGCATCGCATCATTTTTCTCATAAAAACGGGCATAGCCACCTATGTATCTGCAGATGCCCTGCTCGCACAGATGCATGCCCTCAATCATCTCGCCATCTAAAATCCGATATCCCAAAAACTCCAAGTCCGGAAAATTTTTCCTGCGCAGTCTCTCTATCTCCTGCAGCTGGGCCTGGGACAAATGTCGTACTTGACGCCCCACCGAAGACAGCTTACATGCACCGTATACAAAATGATAGCTAACGCCGTTTTCTTCCTGCCGTCTTCCGTACAACGCTACTGCCATATTCCCGGACAAAGCATCTTTATTCAGCTGCTTCATATAGGATATGGCATAGTCCTCCACGTATATTTTGCAGTCTCTGCCCACTTCTCCGATTTGTGTAATATTCTTGGGTAATTCCATACAAAACACCTCCCACGCCATGTCTGACAAGCTCTTTTGCCTTATCATAGCATCGGTGTGCAAGGTATTTTAGCATTCTTTGTCGCAATCTATGCAAAACTCTTCGACAAACTTCGCGCAAGCAGCCTTACTCTGCACTGAATCGATAAACCGTCACAGAATCATACTCCCTGCCTTCGCCAAATACACAGGAAGGGAAATTCTCCTGATTGATACTGTCGGGATAAAACTGTGTTTCCAGACAAAGACCATGTCTCTTGTCATAAACAGCTCCATCCTTGCCATTTTGTCTGTCTATAAAATTGCCCGCATAAAACTGTACACCGGGCAAGGTGGTATACACCTTCATCACTCTGCCGCTTGTGGGCGCCTTTACAGTTGCAATATGCTGCAAGCTTTCGTCCGCACCGGTAATTACCCAGTTGTGGTCATAGCCGCCGGTAAGGGCAAGCTGTTCCATATCTGCGCCAATTTCCTTACCCACAACCTTCTCAGCGGTAAAATCCATAGGGGTACCGGACACCGGCGCAAGCTCTCCTGTAGGAATGGCACCTGCCACTACAGGTGTGTATGCATCTGCTTTCATCCAAAGGCTGTGTCCTTCAATATTACCTGTCTTATGTCCTTCCAGGTTAAAGTAGCTGTGATTGGTAGGATTCAACACCGTACGCTTATCACTGGTACCATGATAATGAAGCATCAAGCCATTCTCCTCATCCAAGGTATATGTAATCTGTAAGGTTTTATTGCCGGGGAAGCCCATGTTGCCATCTTCATCCTTCAGGCTAAAACATACACCATCCGCAAGAACCTCTGCCTCCCAGAGCTGCACATGATATCCCTTGGTAAAATGACTATGCAGATTATTCTCATTATCATTCACATCCAACTGATATCTCACACCATCCAGTGTAAAAGCTGCCCCACCGATACGGTTGGCATTGGGACCAATCACTGCGCCAAAAAAGCTGGGATTGGTATAATACTGATCTCCGCTGTCAAAGCCGAGAACCACATCCTCCACATTGCCGGCTGCATCGGGAACCTTGAGTGCTACCACAATTGCTCCCAGATTCATAACGGACGCCTCCATACCCTTCTCATTTTTTAAGGTATAGAGCACGATATCCTCTCCTGTTTTACTTTTACCAAAAAGCTTGGACTCTACTGTAATTGCCATCTTGTCACCTCATATTTCACTATTTACCCTTAGCTACATTTCAAAACAAACAAAGCAATTTTTACAATTCGGTTCGCCCCTCCAACGCACGAAGCAGGGTCACCTCATCAATATACTCCAAATCTCCACCCACTGGCACACCACTGGCGATTCTGGTCACGCGGATACCGGTTGGCTTAATCAGCTTGCTGATATACATGGCTGTGGTTTCGCCTTCCAGACTGGAATTGGTGGCAATAATAACCTCCTCCACCTCGCCCTGCAGACGCTCCATCAGCTCCTTCAGCTTAATATCACCCGGACCAATTCCCAACATGGGCGAGATGGCACCATGCAACACATGATACACACCCTCGTACTTGCCGGTCTTTTCATAGGCCGCCAAATCCCTGGTGTTTTCCACCACCATAATCAGTCCGTGATTGCGCTTTTCACTGGCACATACCGGGCAGACCTCCTTGTCCGTCAAAGTGTAACATTCGTTACAATAACGCACATTGGCTTTGGCCTCCATCATCACATTTGCCAGTCGATTTACCTTGTCCTGCGGCATATTAATCAGATGAAAAGCAAGCCTCTGGGCCGACTTGTTGCCGATGCCCGGAAGGGCTGCCAACTCCTCTATTAACTTGTTGATATGTCCGCTATACAAATCCATTAGAAGGGAAATCCTCCAAGACCACCTGTCATCTTGCCCATGAGAGCCTCAGTTGCCTCATCTGCCTTGCGCAGTGCCTCATTGGTTGCTGCAACAATTGCATCCTGCAAGGTCTCAATATCATCAGGGTCTACAATCTCCTCAGCAAGCTTAATGCTCACCAGGTCCTTCTTGCCGCTTACAGTAACCTCAACTGCACCGCCGCCTGCAGAAGCACTAAACTCCTTGGTCTCAAGCTCCTTCTGACCCTCCTCCATCTGACGCTGCATTCTCTGCGCCTGCTTCATCAGATTATTCATGTTGCCGGGCATTCCGCCTCCGGGAAATCCTCCACGTTTTGCCATTTTTATATTCCTCCATTTATTTAATATTTTATATTAATCCTCTTCCTCAATCTCCATATGGATGACCTTGGAGAGGTCCACATAGTGGTCTTCAAAATCTCTCTCGCCGCTGACTGTCTGTATGCTTACAGCCACTTCCTTGCCGGCGAAATCAGCCAGAATATACTCCAGCTGCTGTTTGTTTTCGGGATGTCTGCTGAAATAATCCGAGGCAGGCCCATCCTCCAAAACAACCTGCAGGCAGTTGTCTCCGCCAAGACTCAGTCTGGCCATCTTCATGTACATGCGCATGGGGTTGTCCGCATTACCGCAAATAGAGGGCCACTTCGCCACAATTGCCTTCACATCATCCGGAATAGCCTTGGGAAGCTGTGGTCTTGCCACAGGAGAAGCCGGCGCTGCCGAACCTCCCTGGGGCACTCCGCCCTCAGGCACTGCTCCCTGTACCATTACCACGCCATTCTCCACCTTATCCTCCACTTGACGAATTCTGTCAATCAAGGAATCCGGTGTGGTTTCCATATCCGGCTTGCACAGCTTAATCAGTGCAATTTCCACCAGAATACGTTTCTGGGACGCATAGCGAATCTGTCCGGACAACTCCGAAAAAATACGGATATAGCGGACAATTCTGTCCATCTCAATCATCTGAGCCTCTTCTTTTAAACGGGCCAGATTGTCAGAAGACATATCAATGACATCCTCCAGATTGTCCGAGGACTGTACCAGCATCAGATTGCGCAGATACCAGGCAAAATCCGTTACAAACTGGGTCAGCTCCCTACCCTGCATCACTATCTCTTCTAAAAGTGTGACACAGCCGGTTACATTTCTATCCAGAACATGCCGAAGCAGCCTGCTGAATACCTCCGTATCCACCGCCCCAAGCACATCTAAGACCTTATCATAAGTAAGCTCCTTGCCCAAATGAAAAGCAATACATTGATCTAACAGACTTAAGGCATCACGCATGGAGCCGTCAGCTGTCTTGGCAATATAACGAAGCGCCTTTTCTTCCACCTGCACACCCTCTGCAGCAATCAACTCCTGCATGCGGTTTGTAATCGTATCAATGGTAATACGCTTAAAATCATATCGCTGGCATCGGGACAAAATCGTAATGGGAAGCTTATGCACCTCTGTGGTAGCCAGAATAAAAATCACATAAGAAGGGGGCTCTTCCAAAGTCTTAAGGAGCGCATTAAACGCACCTATGGAGAGCATATGCACCTCGTCTATGATATAAACCTTGTATTTACCTTCCGCCGGAGAATAAGAAACCTCCTCCACAATCTCACGGATATTGTCCACACCGTTGTTGGATGCCGCATCGATTTCTATTACGTTCATGCTGGCGCCTGCAGCAATGGCTTTACAGATACGACACTCTCCGCATGGGCCGTCCTCTGTGGGATTCTCACAATTTACTGTCTTGGCGAAAATCTTGGCAACCGTGGTCTTACCTGTTCCTCTGGTACCGGTAAACAGATACGCATGTCCGATACGATTGGCCTTAAGCTGATTCTGCAAAGTAGTTACAATATGTTCCTGCCCCTTTACGTCCTGAAAGGAGTCGGGGCGAAATTTACGATATAACGCTGTATAAGACATAAAAACAATACCCTTTCCAATCTACGGCTAGTCGCCGAAGGAAATTCCCAAAAGCTTAGCCTCCTGCACGATGGAAGCATCGGGAGACATATACTTAAGCTTGCCTGCCACCTCTTCCAAAGGAACACGCACGATTTCACGATTCTTGTATCCCACCATAAATCCGTACTGACCCTCCAGAATCAGCTTGCCTGCCTCTGCACCCAGACGGCTGGCAAACACGCGGTCATAGGGACAAGGACTGCCGCCACGCTGGGTGTGACCGGGAACAGTAACACGCACCTCTCTGCCTGTCTTTTCCTGAATCTGTGCAGCAATCTCATAAGAAACAGAAGGATAAGGAGAATTCTCCTTTTTCTTCTTATACTCTTTTTTGGAGAGCTTTGCATCCTTCTTGGAAATGGCTCCTTCAGCCACCGCAATAATGGTAAAGCGGCTGCCGTTGGCGTCACGCTCCTCAATCTTCTCAATCACTTTATTGATATCATACGGAATCTCAGGAATCAAAATAATATCCGCACCACTGGCCATGCCCGCATTAAGTGTAAGCCATCCCACCTTGTGGCCCATAACCTCCACGATAAACACGCGTCCGTGGGAAGCAGCCGTGGTGTGAATACAGTCAATGGCCTCTGTGGCAATATTTACTGCACTCTGGAAGCCAAAGGTCATATCCGTGCCCCACAGATCATTGTCAATGGTCTTGGGCAAAGTCACCACATTCAGCCCCTCTTCACGAAGAAGATTGGCTGTCTTGTGGGAACCGTTTCCTCCCAGCACCACCAGACAATCCAGCTTTAACTTGTGGTAATTCTGTGTCATGGCCTCCACCTTATTCAGTCCGTTCTCATCCGGGTCCTGAATGGTTTTAAAAGGCGTACGGGAAGTACCCAAAATCGTACCACCCATGGTAAGAATGCCGGAGAAATCCTTGCCGGTAAGCATCTGGAAATTACCGTAAATCAGGCCCTTATAGCCGTCCAAAAAACCATAAATCTCCACCTGCTCGTTGCTGTTTAAAAGTGTCTTTACCACGCCTCTCATAGCTGCATTCAAAGCCTGGCAGTCGCCACCGCTGGTTAACATACCGATTCTCTTCATGGTTGTTCCTCCTTTACGCCTTAAGCTTGTCTATGTGAATACACATTTATCCATATTCAGCTTATTATATTATATCCTAAAAATGGTCATCCGACAACAAAAAAGAGATTGCGCACCAAATTTGTACGCAATCTCCTAATTCCTTTATTTCTTGATATCCTCTAATACCTGCTCCATGGTCTGATACTCATCAGGACGACTGTAAAGCCAACTCTCCGCAAATCTGCACATGATATCATTTTCATGCAATTTTTCAAATTTCATCAATGCGTAAGCTTCCTTTGTGTCTTCATCCAAGTAAATGGTTCTGCCGGGAATAAAACAGGACATGGACGGACTTTCAACCGCTGCATCAATCCAATTGTTAATCGCCGCAAAATCCTCTTTGTCACGGCTGGCTGTATAGGTGTAGGGCAAAACCACACTTACCAAATCCTCTGCCACAACTTCCTCCACACCGGTAATCTCCTTCAAATCGCCCAAGGAATTTATATAAAGCTGCTCCAAAGATAACATATTTTTCAATGCAGAAATATCAAGCTGCTCATTGGGTGTCTCGAAGAACAAATATTTCACCTTGGGACACTTGGCCAGATACTGCACATCCGAAACACCGCAGGAACATGCAATAGACAACGCCTCCAGGCTTGGATATTTTTCAATTCCTGCATAATCGGACTCTTCCCCGGTCTCAGTGCGAAGATATTTCAAATTGGCAAAAGAAGCACCATTCTCAAGCAAATACTCCTGCAAATCCTCACAGGAATTGTAAACAACCACCAACTCCCGCAGCTTAGAGAGGTTCTCCAAAAACTCCGGCGAATCAAACACACATCCGTGGAGACTTAACTCTTCCAGCTTTGCCTCACCGGCCAGGCTGTCAAAATCGCCTTTCACACCGGCCAGACTGACAGAATACAACTGTTCACAGTTGCCCAAAGCATCCATACCTGTCATGTGAAGCACTTCATCAGAATGACCTTCCTTACCATAAATCGCCATAGGCAATACATTCAACAGCGAAAAAGTCTTAAGGTCAACGAATTTCTCCACCCCTTGCATATCAAGCGTATCTATCCCCGGAGTCCAAAGATGTAAATCCTCCAAATCCTCCGGCAGCTCCTCCACCAATGCATCCAAAGCTTCCTGATCATCCACTTCCAAACAATATATAGCCCGCTCATCCAATTCCCCTGACCAATATGCAAGGTATTCCTCCACATCTTTGGTAGGCAAAATCTCCCATTCATCAGGAGAAGCAATCTGCTCTACATAGGTTCCCTCTGCGAATCCATCTTCGAATACCAGATTCTCACGTCCTCCGCATACAATAGCCTGATGCGCTGCAGGAACAGGATATCCCAAATTGATGTACTCCAGCACAGGCAGTTTTGCCGTTATCTCGGCAAGATATTTATAGCCCATGGGAACAGATCCGTGATAAAAAACGTTCATGGGATTGTATTGCAAAGTCAAGCGTTCCAAATCCGCACAGTTTGCTACCGCATCTAAATTAGCAAGCATATCCCGGTATACATCATTGTCAATGTTCAGCACTTTCAGTCCCGTCATGTACTTTAAATCGCTTAAGTCCACATAGTTGGCCACGGTAAGCAAAGAAGTATTGGTCCAGCAATTGATATAGGAATGTTCCAAATCACAATCAATGGTCAACTCCTGAAGCATTGCACACTCCTCCACCGTAACCACTTCGCCGCTTAACTTACCAAGTGCATCCCGCACACATCGCTCCACCAAAGGATCTGTAAACTCTACAGCCGCTCCGGGCTCTGCCACAGTTTCCGCCGCATCTCCTTCCGATGCGTCAGAGAAAAAATCAAATCCAAAATCGATTCCCAAATCAAGCTCTGAATTGGAACCGCCACAGCCTGTCATCAGCATTGTTGCACACAAAAGCACTGATAACACTCCGTTTATTTTCTTCCTCATTACTGCTTCCTCCCTCATATTCCGATTATCTAAGTATAATTTTTTCTCATTGTCTTGTCAATGTTTTGCATGGGAATTGAATTTGGGTCTTGCCTTTCCATGTATTATCCGATAAAATAAATTCGTTCGGAGCCGTATCGAAGTGGTCATAACGGGGCGCACTCGAAATGCGTTTGCCCTCCGGGGCACGAGGGTTCGAATCCCTCCGGCTCCGCGCAAAAAGGCACTTCCCATTTGGGAGGTGCCTTTTTCTTGTATATTAGAGCATATTTTTACTTCTTCCCATCCTTCAACTCCTCTTGCATTTTCTTGTATTCCACATAAGAGAATGGGGTTGCATTCAACCTATAAACACAAAAGGCATTAAGCTTATATATAATAGGACCATTAGTCGGCAACACACTCATATGTTTTAATTCCATGTACGTGCGTCCTTCTCGTTCCGTAAGTTTAATCTGATATCTTGCAATTTCAGCATCTCCATACTTAAATCCAATGATCATGGAACCTCTGTTAAACACAAACTCCAATCCCTCCGAACCGGTAGGATCCGACAGTCTTTCTATCAATCCCCTTCGCCCTTCCTCATCCAATACATAGCAAAAGCAAGTTGACAATTCATCCATATTCCTGACACCATTACATATCTTATAATCCTCTTGCATCTGCTTTATCGCAAAATAGCAAATTAATACCACGCAAATCAACATAAAGATTGAACCAACTATAACCACATTCATCCCCCTTATACACTCATCAGCGCCATGACCACCCTTTCTAACGACAGTAAGCCCATTGCACTAATCACATTTATCGCCAAAGCCAAATGCTCTATGCGGAAGTGTTTCTTATCTCTAAATCCAATAACAATCAGTATCAATGATCCCAGCACACTTACACCAAACAACAAGTATGGGATTTTAAAAAGTGCTAAAAAAACAACTTGAAAAGATAGCAACACCCAAATACTCGTATATGCCTCATAGTCACTCCATCCCATCCATCGACCAAGGGTAATTATTGCGCAAGGTAGTAGCAATATCACATTTACCCCGCTACAAATCAATGCCCAGAGTCCCCAAACTTGCCTTCCCGTCATCGATGTTTTTCTATTTTTCTTTTCCTCACTCATCAATACCCATACCTCTTTCTATTACCTACCATAAATGCCACTGTCACCAGCAGCGCCACACCTTCTGCCACCACAATAGCCATCCAGATACCGTCCACGCCCCACACCAGGGGAAGCAAAAGCACTGCTGCCATTTGAAACAGCAAGGTTCGAAGAAACGAAATAATTGCCGACACCAGGCCATTGCCCAACGCCGTAAAAAAGGATGAGCCGTAAATATTCAGCCCCATCACCAAAAAGGACATACTATAAATCATAAATCCCCTTCTGGTCATCTCAAAAAGCTCGACATCATAGCTTACAAAAATACCGGACAACACACCGGAAAGAAGCACCGCCAGCGCAGTCATAATCACGCCCGCAGCCACATTTAAGAACACACTCTTTTTAAACACATTCTGAAGCTCCGGTTTATTGCCCGCACCATAGTGATAGCCAACAATAGGTGCTGTTCCCACTGCATAGCCGATAAATACTGCCACAAAGATAAAGTTCACATACATGATGACACCATAAGCCACCACGCCATTTTCTCCGGCATACTTCATCAGCTGAAGATTGTAAAGCATGTTCACCAGGGACATAGACACATTGGTCATAAGCTCCGAGGAACCGTTAAAACAGGTCTTCCCCAGCGCACGCCAATTAATCTTTGCTGCTACCAATTTCAAGGGGCTTTTGTTAAAAAACAAAAAGTAAATCAAGGGCACCAGTCCGCCCACCACCTGGCTTAAGCTGGTGGCAAGCGCCGCGCCGACGATTCGCCAGCGCAGTACGCCAATCATTACAAAATCCAGCACCACATTAGTCAAGCCTGCTGCCACCGTGACAACCAAACCAAATGTGGGCTTTTCTGCCGTAACCAGAAAGCTTTGAAACACACTTTGCAACATAAAAAAGGTCAGCGCCACCAGCAAAAACCTGCCATAGATTACACAATACCCCACCATCTCATCCGTAGCACCCAAAAGCAGCGCAATATCCCGAACAAAAATAAATCCAACTGCAGATAAAACCACGCCCAAAATGACCGTGGTTTTTATCAGCATGGAGAAAATCTCGTTGGCCTCCTTCGCTTTGCCCTGACCCATGGTCATGGAGACCAACGCGCTTCCTCCGGTGCCAATCATAAAACCGATGGCACCGATCATCATAGGAACCGGGAAAATCAGATTTACCGCCGCAAACTCTGTTTTCCCCACATAATTTGATACAAAAAATCCATCCACCACACCGTAAATCGATGTAAAAATCATCATTACGATGGAGGGTAATACGAACTGGAATAGTCTTCCGTAGGTAAAATGATCCGATAACTTAATCTTCATAACAAATTACTGAACTTCACTTAAAAATTCTGCTCCACCCATGCTCTTAGGCGCAATGGTAAACTTCACAGTCTTGGTACCGCCGTACTGTCCCACACCACGAAGAACAATGGTTGCATTTCCTTTCTTAACGTTATTGCTGTAGCTTACGATTTCGTAATCTGCAGCAGTCAGAGGCTCTCCCTTTAAGGTAATTTGAATCTGATCCTTGCCGGGTTCTACTGCCTTGCCGGTGTAAGTCTGTGCATTTACCTTCACAGATGCCTTAGAAATGTCTGCTTTCACAATACGATACTTTCCGCAAACCACATTTGCTTCATAGTTGCCCTTACCGGTAATTTCCACACGGATTACAGTGCCTGCAGGCACAATATCCTTCGCTCCAACCTCGGTACCCGCCACACGAAGCGTGCCGTCAGCCAGGTAAGTATCCTCATCATAGAAGTAGCCCATTTCCTTCTCATAGTCTGTTCCGGCCTTTAAAAGCTTGCCGTCCAAATCATACACCTTGGGAGTGGACTTATAAGCACCTGCCTTGGTGGACTGAAGCTTGTCCGCCGCCTGCACATCCATCAGTGCAATATCCTGCTTGGTAATTGTGAACTGATAGGTGGCAGTACCCTTAAAGTTGCCCTTACCCTTTACAGCAATAGTTGCAAGCTTCTTGGCATTGGTTCCGTCATTCAAAGCCTTATTATTCTTGTAAGAAACGGTATAGTCCTTGCCCGCAACAAGCTCATTGCCGTCAAAGTATACAGCGATTGCAGGCTTTGCCCCGCCCTTGGCGTAGGGCACGCTCTTCTCATAATCTACAGTAATCAGACCGTTCTGATTTGCCTTCATATCGAAGGCTGTAATCTTAAAGGTCTTCTTCAAGCTGCCTGCATATCTTCCCAAACCGGTATAGATAACCGTTGCAGTTCCTACTGTTTCATTCCTGGTGTATTCCACCTCATAATCAACGCCCTCTGCCAGCTCTACTGCTACTTCGCCCTTCTTGGCAGTGTAAGTAAGCTTTACATTTTCAAGCTCTATATCCGTTCCGGTGTAAGGTACGGACTTGGGCAGATTATCTACCTTTACCTTAGACATAGGAACACCGGTAATCTTAAAGGTAGCGGTCTTCACGCCCACGTAATTTACTCCGTCTCCCACCACATATACGGTAGCGGTTCCCACCTCCTTATGATTGAAATATTTAACGGAATACATCTCTTTGCTTACAATATTCTTGCCATCCTTCACAACGATTTCCGGCTCAATTTCTTCACCTGTATAAGGCTGTGCAGCAATTTTATCAATCTTAGTCTTGCTCATCAATGCAGCCTTGGTAATGTTCACCTGAGTCTTGATTCTGTCACAATAGTTGCCACAGCCCTCCAAGATAATTTCGTAGACACCGGGCTCTACATATGCGCCCTCGCTTGTGTCGGTATAGCTTACCTTGTAATCAGATTTTACCTTTAACTTCTTGCCATCCCTATACAGAACAGGTACCGGCTTCTGCACCTTGCCATTATAAGCAACAGTCGCTGCATCCAATGTAAATTCTGCTCCATGAATACTTAAAGGTGCAATGGTAAAGTTCTCTACCACCTTATCCTTGTAGTTGCCCTTACCGGTTACAATAACTGTAGGTGCCTTCTTGGCGGTAGCCTCTGCAGCTACTTTATTGTTCTTGTAAGAAACGGTATAATCCGTCTTCAGGGTCAGCATCTTTTTGCCGTGATATACGTGCAGGTCAAAGGTGATTGGCTTGCCGCTGTAAACCGCATCGTCCACACCTGCTACCCAAAGTCCCTCAGGGATAATACCATCCTCCGGAACATCCTCAGGGAGTACATCCCCCAAATCTGCAGAGGTATCCTTTACTGTATAAGAAAATACTGCCGTTTCACTGTCCTTGAAACCATCCTTTACGGCAAATGCGCGGATTTCCACAGCCTCATTTACCGTAATTGCATCCGTGTACCGGGTACTGTTTCTGTTAGGATTACTACCATCTAAGGTGTAGTAAATGGCTGCATCCAGAGTATCACTGCTAAGCTTAATCTTGGCACCCTTCTCAACCGCACCGGAAGGAACGTTTGCTGTCGGTGCAGCAACGGAAGCTTTTTCCTTCCACTTAGCATACAGAGTCAGATTGCCAAAATCGCTTCCGGAAGGAATATTTTCCATGCGGGTATCCTCGGAGAATTCCGCATCACGGTACCAGCCTAAGAAAGCACAATCTGTTTTCACAGGTGCATTTAAAGTAAGCGCCGGATAATAAGGATTGTACGCTGTAGGGTTTGCTTTCTCCAATACACCACCATTTAGTTCGTATGTAATTGTGTAGTCTTCCTTCACAGTAACTACGCAAGTAGCCTTCTTGGTGGTATCCTTCACAGAAGTGGCTGTAATGGTAGCCTTTCCGGACTTTACACCGATTACCTTACCATTCTCCACTGTTGCAATACTCTCATCTGAGCTGCTCCAAGTCACAGCCTGCTCCACGGTATCTCCGTCCATTACAGGATTTACGGTAGCAGACAATGTAAGTGACTCATAGCCAAATACGCTTACAGCAGCCTTATCCAAAACCACTTCTTTGACCATACCACGGTTATACTTTACCTCCACAGCTTGAGAATAACCACTCTCAATACCGTCATACTCTGCGGTCACCACATAGTAATAAGTGCCCGCCTCCGCAATCTTGTCCAGATAAGAGACTTCGGTTGTCTGGCCTAATTTCGTATAAGTTTCAGCGTCTGCTGTTTTGCGATATACATAGTATTTGTCCGCCTCTGCCACAGCATCCCAGCCAATGGTAATTCCATCCAAAGTAGCTGCAGAACTTGTAATACGAGGCGCTACACACTCAAACCACTTTGCATACAAGGTGAAATTGCCGTAATTGCTTCCTGCAGGAATATTTTCCATGCGGGTATCTTCCGCAAAAGCAGCATCTCTATACCAACCCACAAATCCAAAACCTTCTTTTACAGGCTTGTTCAGGGAAAGTGCAGGATAGTAAGGATTGTAAGCCGTAGGATTGGCAGACTCCAACACACCGCCGTTTAATTCATATGTAATCGTATAGTCATCTTTTACAGTAACTACACAAGTTGCCTTCTTGGTGGCATCTTTTGCAGAAGTAGCCGTAATGGTAGCCGCACCGGGCTTCACGCCGGTAAGCTTACCATTTTCAACGGTTACTACACTCTCATCTGAGCTGGACCAAGTTACGGTCTGATCTACAGCATCACCGTCCATTTCAGGTGCTACAGTGGCTGTTAATGTTGTATTTTCATAACTAAAAATACTTGCCGAAGTCTTATTTAAAGAGACCAATTTAATTGCACCGGTCTGATAGGTTACACTTACCGGCGAAGACTTTTCACTCTCAATACCGTCGTACTCTACGCTGACCGCAAAGGAATAGGTTCCCTCCCTAGGCGGCATATAAGTATATGAAGCATCTGTTACCGCTGCCACCTCTAAATAAGCCGAACCGGTCTGGGCACTGCAATATACATGATATTTTTCTGCAGAAGCAACACCGTTCCAAGTAAGGACAATGCCATCCTTACTTACAGTCGCCTTGCTGATAACCGGTGCCGTATAACCCAAAAGCTCTCCCAGACACTGTTTCACGCCTGCCAGACTCTTGTCACTCAGCTGGGCGTAACGAATCTTATTGTTTCCGTCAATTACCACTACAGTAGGGAAATACACGGAACCGGAGGTATAACCTGCCACTCTGGAATAGGCCCAAAATGCGCTATTTCCGCTACTCTCGGCGCCGTAACAAACCGTGATATCATCGCAGGCAAGTTCTGTCTCATAAGCCTTCACACTATCCAACGGTTGGTCAATATCCACCAACACTGCGCGTACTTTTTCATTGCCTGCAAGACCGGAATCACGAAGCATTTCCGTGAAATTCTGGGTGTATCCGCAGGTTACACGTCCAAAAATAAAGATACTGTACTCTCCGGAAGTAGCAGTGGTAGAAACCGTACCTCCATTGGTAGTAGCAAAGGTATAGCTGTAATTATCCCGCTCAATCAGCTCTTCTTCCTCATCCGCCTCTGCACCGTAGGACACCGCTGCCATGGGATAAGTCAAGTGAAATTCGGTAGTCGAATACTCACTGTCTCTGGTATGATTACCAAAATCATCCATGGACAAAAGATACCAGTTTCTCTGACCGGGTGTGGCTATACTTCCGTCATCATTGACAGTATATCCATCCCAGGTAGAATCGATATTATAGTAAAGACTATCTATTTTAACGATATTCCAAGCATGTGCACCACCGGAATCGCCTGTAATAACACGGGTAGAAATACCGTTTTCCTTCATCATTCGATAGGTTAATGTGGAATATCCCTGACACACACAGGTACCGTCAATCAATCCACCATAAGCAGACCATGCAATAGGGTAAACTGCTGCACCATCCTTCAAGTGGTCGTAATCGTAGGTTACATGGTTGGTAACAAAATCATAAATCTTGCCAATTTTGGCTTCGCCGCTGAGGACACCCAAATTCAGTTCTCCATATACCTCAGCCAACTTATCTGTCACTGCCTGCTCCTGTGCTGCTGTGGTCAGATAATTAATTGTGTATTTATAAGTAATCTTTGTACCCCCTGACGAAGAGCTGTAACCATAGGAGCATCCTCTATAATGCCAGTGCAGATAGTCGCCCTCGTCTCCGTCTGCCGCCGGATCCTCTTCCATGGCATCATACAACAGCTCCAATGCACAAGCCCATATATCATCGGGCGCAGTGTCATACTTAACAGGCACCTCTACCACCTGCTGTCTGGCCACCATTCCCGCCGTCAGTACATCCACTGCCTCTGAAGGTGCAACTGCTTCCGCAGCTACATCAACCGTTGCGCTGTCAGCACCTACCTCCTTGGCCCACTGAGCAATGTACTCTTCCGACACCTGATCCGCATAGTGGGGATTTACATCGATAGCCTGCACAGTGCCATCGCACGCATTTTCCGTCTGCACACTTTCCGAAACGGCATTATCAGAAACATCCGCCTCCGACACATCCTCTCCGGCACCTGTTCCAACCTCTTCCACGGCCTCCACAGACTGCCAAGACGCTTCTGCCGCCGCTACGGGAATCTCCATCGTTCCTGCCAGCATGCACACACTTAACAAAATCGCCAAGTACTTTCTCATTTTTTTCATAAGTGCACCTCTCTTTCATTACTTCCCAACTTATCACTATTATAACTAATTCTGTATCATTAAGCAATCAACACTTCCTAATTTATCCCCTCAATACCCGACCTTCCCCAAACGCCAGAAAAGCCCTGCCGGCGAACCGACAAAGCTTTTCTGCAAATTCATATGAAAGGGAAAGAAATAAACTCGAAAGCGATTCTTATATCTAACCTTTTACACTTCCCAATGCCACACCCTGTACAATGTATCTGGAAAGGAACAGATATACCAGTACAACAGGGAAGATGGAAAATGCAATCATAACGTAAACCTGACCCATATCAAACTTCATGAAGTCTGCGCCACGCAGGGTAGCGATCAAAATAGGCAGGGTTTTTACTTTTTCATCAGTCAGTACAAGTGCAGGAGTAAAGTAGTTATTCCAGCTACTTACGAATGTGAAAATCGCCTGTACTGCAATCGCGGGCTTCATCATAGGAAGCACGATGGTATTGAAGGTCTTAAACTCACCGGAACCATCAATTCTTGCCGCCTCTACAATTGCCAAAGGAAGGGTACTCTCCATATACTGCTTCATGTAGAAGAAGGTTACGGGAGCTGCAATTGCAGGAACAACCAAAGGTACAAAGGTGTTGGTCAAATGCATCTTATCAACCAACTGTACGAAACCAAGTGCGGTTACCTGAGTGGGAATTGTCATAACCATCAGGATAAAAGTGAACATAAAATTCTTCATCTTGAAGTCATATGCATGAATCGCATATGCTGTCATGGATGAGAAATAAGTACACAAAACTGCACTTAATCCGGAGATAATCAAACTGTTAAACAATCCGCTAAATACGGGCAAGGTTCCTGCTAACAGATTATTCCAGTTTGCAACCAAATTGTCACCGAACCAAGGAGAGAAACCTCTGGTCAGGTCAGAGTTACTTCTGGTCGCATTGATTAACAATACGTAGAACCAGAACAAACACAGGAAAGTAATAAATATTAACACAATGTATGCTACAAGTCGTCTGGCATGGATTCCCAAGCCCTTAGATGTATTATTATCCATGTTTTCCACCTCAGCTTTCCTTATTATTTGAGAACTTGTAAACAAGGAGACTCAAAGCGCCTGTAATGATAAAGAGCATTACAGAAAGTGCACCGGCCATACCGTAGTTCTTACTAAACAAATGTTTATTCAGATACATAATCAGCGTCATAGTGGAACGCATGGGATCACCGGTACTGTTGGTGAGAATCTGAGGTACATCAAACATCTGCAAACCACCAATCAGAGAGGTAATCATTACATAAATCAAAATCGGCTTAAGCAGAGGCAATGTAATCTGGAAGAATACCTGTGTGGAAGTTGCACCATCCACCTCAGCAGCCTCAAACAAGGAAGTATCAATACCCATCATACCTGCCATCAACAGGATGGTGGTATTACCGAACCACATTAAGAAGTTCATCAGTGCTACCAAGCCTCTTGCACTCCAAGTGTGACTTAAGAAGCTGTAGGGCTCTGTGATCAGATCAAGCTGAATCAAAATGGAGTTGATAGGACCTCCGTCAGAGAACAAAGTAAAGAACAACATAGCAAAAGCAGACGCCATGATCAGGTTAGGCAGATAAATTACTGTCTTAAAGAAACCTGCAAACTTCAAACGAAGTCTGGGATCAGAGAACCATGCACCCAAGAGAAGAGACACCAGGATCTGAGGCACAAAGCCCAACAACCACATGATAATGGTATTCTCGGTATAGGTTATCAAATCTCCATTTGTAAACAGAGTTATGTAGTTCTCCAAACCCACAAAATTAGGACCAACCTGAATAAGTCCCATACGATAACTCTCGTAGAAACTGTTCCATATGGTCCATACCAAAGGAATCAATTGAAATACTACATATACAATTACAAAGGGAGCAAGAAAAATATAACCCCATTTGTTATATTTCACCACGTTGTTGGTTTTTTTCTTACTACTCATCCGTTTACATCTCCTTCCGCTACATCTGACTTTACAGCGCTCGCAGCATATCTTCACTTACTATTTATATTAAATTTCAGTCAAAATCCGCTGCCGGCGCTGTCAAAAAAATAACAATCCTTTAAAAGGTAAAACGTGCCCGCCGGCCAATATAGCGGGCAGGCACGTTCCTATTCATATTTAGCTAATCGATTATGATTAGTAGGTCAGCTCGGGATGCTTCTCTACAACTGCCTTGTAGAACAGATCCATTGCTTCATCATAAGTTGCATTACCCTCGAAGTAGTTCTTCATTGCGTTCTGGAACTCCTCGTTACATGCCTGATCATAGATGGACATGTTGCTCAGGTCGATGCTGTCAGCACTTGCTACGTACAGAGGCAGGGGGTTAACACCGCCAAGAATCTTGCTGCTGTAAGAAGCGTCCTGTGCCATAGCCTCCATAGCGGGCTTGTTGTTTACGAAGTCATCGTTAGCCTTAACGATACCGGTCATGAGCTCCTCATCACAGGTCATCTTCAGCATGATATCCTTAACAAGTGCCTCGTTGTCAGTACCGGTTGCTGCACAGATCCAAGTACCGCCCCAGTAGAAGCCCTGAGGTCCCTCAGTGATGCCCCAGCCGCCGTTGTAACCAACGGAACCTTCTTTGTCAGCTGCCATGGAGAAGTTGATGAACCAAGCGGGTCCAAAGTAGCAGAATACGTTTCCTTCGGGATAGAAGCCCTTGGACCAGTCATCAGACCACAGCTCGTAAGCGTTGGTGTAACCAGCATCGTACATAGCCTTAGCGTCTGCTGCCCACTTCTCGATGTTAGCGTCAACATTAATCTTACCATCAACTACCCACTTAGAGGATACGTTGTTGGAGTAAGTACGATAAGTATCCATTACGGAAGAGGTGATGTAGTAACCCTTGTCAGCCAGCTCCTTAGCGGACTTCTGGAAGGTATCCCAATCAGCAACCTTCTTCTGAATCTCAGCTGCATCATCAGTTCCCCAAACGTCCTTAGCGATCTCTCTGTTGTAGAAGAGAGCACCGGGACATCCCTGCCATGAAACACCCTTCAGGTTGCCCTTACCATCGGTAACAACATCCTTGGTGTACTGATACTGATCAGCAACATCTGCGTCAGTAATTCCAAGATCCTTAACTGCCATAGCATACTCGGTATCAACATACTTCAAAGCGTAGTCAGCCTCTACCAAGAAGATATCAATCTTGTCATCAGCCTTAGCATCTTCCTGCTTAAGCAGAGTGGTGTCAAGGTTGTTCTGATAAGCGTTGTCATCAGAAGGAACGATGGTGAACTTAACAGTTACATCACCGATCTTACCGGTAGTTCCGTCAACTACCTCATAGTCAGGATAATGCTCCTCAAGACGGCTCTTGAACTCCTCATTCCAGCAGTAAATGTTCAATACAGAACCTTCTGCAGAACCCTTGCCGCCACAACCAGCCAGCATGCCGGTCAACATAGTAGCTGCAAGTAAAGCACTAAGTACTCTTTTCTTCATGTTTAATTCCTCCCATTAAATGTGAATTGTTTGTTGCTGCATTTATATTATATCGCCCTCTTCCGGGGTGATACAAATGCCGAAGTTGTTATGATACGGTTGCTACCGATCTTCCCTCCACCAATGTACCGGGTATGGTAATCTGTTCGATGATGGTGGATTTCGGTCTTTCAATCAGGCTGATCAGCTGTCTTGCCGCTGCCGCGCCCATCTGCTCCGTATCCTGTTGCAGTGTGGTAAGTCTGGGTTCTAAGTGTTTACCTATTAGAATGCCGTCATATCCTACCACTGAAATATCTTCGGGAATCCGAAGTCCCTTTTCCCTGATAGCATTGATTCCGCCAAAGGCTGAAAAGTCATCAGGATAAATAATGCAGGTCGGAGGCTGTGGAAGCTCTAACAAATCCTTTGTGATTTTGTAAGTCTTCTCTGCGTCTCTGTAAGGTGCCTCCCTTATGTATTCATCCGGGATCTCCACTCCGTACCGCTCTGTGGTCCGGTAAAAACTGGACACGCGGTTGGTTGTTACCGTGGAACTGGAGCCGGTGCTTGCACCGTGAATATATGCAATCTTTTTATGGCCCTTCTGGCATACATACTCGGTAAGATTCTGCATGCCGCCTACATTATCTGATACTACTGCGATATGTCCGTCGTACACATAGTCAATCGTGACTACCGGTATATCGCTCTGTAAAAGCTCTACCACTTCCGGTTCATTAAAGTCTACGCAAGCGATTGCCACGCCATCAAATCCCCGGTATCTGCAGTGTTCCAGGTAAGACATGCTCTCTGCCCTGTTCTTACTGCTATTAATAAATGTAATGTCGTATCCGCACTTCTCTGACGCCCGCTTGAAGCTGTCAAGCACACTGGCGAAATAGTCGTGGGTCAGTCCGCTTCTTTCATCATCTACAAACAAAACTCCGATTTCATGGGTCTTGTTTGTCTTCAAAGCCCTGGCTGCCATATTGGGTGAGTAACCCATCTCTCTGGCCACACGTTTGATATTACGTTTTGTTTCCTCTCCGATATCACTGTGGTTATTCAGAGCTTTGCTGACCGTTGCCAC
>JAZQFO010000141.1:0-3809 GCA_045539535.1 Acetatifactor sp. | reverse complement strand
GGTGCTTCCGGTTACATCAAATCCCTTGATGACCCAGTAGTCCGCTTTCAGTCGAAAACCTGACCCTGTTTTCTGGAAATCCAGCACAGGCTTACTTGTTGCCGCAGGATCTGCAATCATGTACATTTTGTTATCAGCAGTTCCATTCACACCCTTTTCAATATTCAGACTTGAGGTAAGCTTGTAGGTACCTTCCATCAAGAGAATTGTCTGCCCGGGCGCCACATATTTTACGGCAGTGGAGATGTCCATGGGATCTGCCTTAGTCCCCTGTCCCGATGCCCCGGGTGCCACATACAAACATCCGTTTTCCCCTTCATAGGTCTTGTAGGTTATGGTTTTGCTCATAGCTACGGTTGCATAGGATTCCATCTCCTGATTTACTCCCGGAACATAGTCCTTGTCCGGCGTAAAAATCAAGGTATATTTATTACTGCCCTTATTCAACTTAACCTTTAAGCCGTCTTTTCGCTTATAGGCCTCCACATTCACGCTGCTGACAACCGTAGTACCCACAGAGTCTATGATAAAAAGCTTACCGTCACAGTTGGCTACAAATGCAAATTCATAGTCAGGCGAGCCCTGACCGGAGTGTGATACCACAGACATTGCTACCGGCACCTTCTCAATGGGTTGTTCCTCCACAGGTGCATCGTTTTCCGGCTCTATCGTAGTAAAAGTAATGTCCGAAAAGGTTGCATTGACACAGTTTGCAGTAAAAAATCCCACATATACATAATCCTGATCCAGCTGCTCCAGCGCGTCTGCATCATAAAATTTCTGTGTTACTACGTTTCCCATCATATCTTCGTAGCTGACAAAATAGCCGGTATTATTTTTCTGAATAGTAAAATACATATCCGTAACAGCATCCGGGGATGTGCCTGCCACAGGAACATCTCCCGTAGCAGTTGTCACCGTTCCGTTGGCAATGAGATTGGTATAAACCGTACTACCATTGGCCATGGCCGCTCCTGCCGAAGACTCCATGGTATACATTTTAGAAGAGAACTCATTGGTGACTGTCTCCAGATCACCGGCTTCCAGTCTGGCAAGATTATCCGGTGTAACACCTGTCTTCTCCTGGGCTCCGATACCCAGTTCCATGGTAATACTCTTGGCCAGCGTGTTATTAGTTACTTTCTTCGCATCTAAATCATAATAGTACTTTACCGAGGTAGCGGACGCCATGTAAGAATTGTTCCAAAACGTAGATCCGTCTCCATGAATACCCACACGGTCCGCTGCCATCAATCCAAAACCCTCCTGACCGTTGGTAAGCTGCCATGCATGAATGGTAACCTTTGCCCGCAACGTAAAGTTCCTGTCTGCCGGCACTGCTGTATAATAAAAAACCACACCATCCGTTGAACCGGGCACAGTTTTTCCGCTGTCAGCAGTTATGGTCACCGCCCCTTCCGCCGCCGAACCGGAGAAAGCCGCATGATTCTTATCTGTACTGGAGCCAAAAGCTGCAAATTCCCACTCCACATCTGCCGGGGAATCCACTGTAGCCATGGCTTGCGTCTTAACAAACAGCAAACCAAATAATAAACATAAAAGCGTGAAAATACCTTTTAGATTTTTCATATGTATAGTCCTCCTTTAGTGGGTAAGCTACGGTTGGGGCTATGTAGAAATGTTTAAACTAACTCCACACTTTACGCCCAATTACACTCTATAAACTCAAAATAATTCTTCCGACTCACCTGTTCTCTATTATTCAAATACCACGCAAGTGCCTCCCGCAATCCTTCTTCCAAACCATTTGTCCCGGGCATCAATTTCTCCTGTTCAGTCACATCAAGATAATACTCATAATCATAAAAAGGAAAATATTTCCTCTGCTCCACATCTGCCGTTACATTGACAAATTCAGCCTCTTTTCCTGTCACTTGATAACACAACTTCACCCAATCCCTGACACTCACACTTTCCCGATTGCCCACATTAAAAATATGCTGCGCGGGCTTTCTGTCCAAAATCACGTCTATAAAACGGCACAAATCCTCCACATGAAAAAACTGCAATTTCATCTGACCGTCTTTCGGCAGATAAAACTTGCGGTTCTGCAAGGCGCAATCAAAAACAAAGGCCTCTCTGTAAACATTATTCATAGGTCCATACAGATAGGGTGGCCGAAGGATATATGCACCGGGGTTTCTCTGCAATAAAATTTCCTCCGCTGCAATCTTATCCGTTCCGTATTTTTTCCAAAACCGGTTCTCTCCCACCGGTCCATCCTCTACAAAAGGCTGCACTACACACTCAGGATACACTGCACTGGAGCTTATCAGAACATACGCATCGTAACTGCCCACTGCATCCAGCAAGTCCTCTACATCCTTGGCATCGTAGGCTGTAACATCTAAAATGGCATCAAAATGATAGGAACGCAGTTTCTCTCCCAATTCATGCCTGTCCGCCTGCAAAAGCGTCACCCCTTCCGATTGCGGCTTACTGCCACGGTTCAGCGCATAAACCTCTGCCCCCTTGCGGACGTAATATTCCGCCACATATCTACTTACAAAAACCGTACCGCCTGTTACCAGAATTTTCTTTGCCATGGACTGCCTCCTTAATTTGAGTATACTATACCTTATATTACCCCACATTCAAATGCATTTTTTACTTGCTCCAAATCAGAATACTTCCCCTTAATAATCTGTAAAATCTCATCATCCGGCTGCCACAAATCGGGAACCATGATTGGCTTACAGCCTGCTCTATAAGCTGATAACAATCCATTTTTTGAATCTTCAAGAGCAATACACTCCTCCGGTTTGGCACCCAGCAGCTCTCAAGCCTTTAAATAAATCTCCGGCGCAGGCTTTGATTCCTTCACCATATCACCGCATATAATACCAGCAAAATAGTCCATCACCCCTGCATCCTTCAAATGGTGCTCCACTTCCCAACGGGGCGAAGATGTGGCCACCGCCATCTTGTAACCTTGCGCTTTCAAGTAATCCAACAATACATACAATCCGGGCTTCACAGGAACCTTATTTTCTCTATAAAATTTAACAAGAAATTCTTTGGTATATTTTCTAAGTTCCTCCTGATTATAGCGGTCACCAAACTCTTCCTTCCATACCTCATAGGCCATAGCTATACTCATACCCAGTGTTTTGTAAACCATATATCCGGCCTTTCCAATGCCTATCTTTTCACCGGCATAGTCCCAAGCCTGAATAAACACTTTTTCAGTATCAAACATTAGGCCATCCATATCAAAAATAACATTCTTCATAACACACCACCAAATAAAAACTATTTCTTCTCATTTACAATACCATACACCAGCGCATCCGAATAGGTTCCATCATGACGCAAATAATATTCCTTAAATCTTCCCTCATAGGTCATTCCGCACTTTTTCATAACCTCTCCTGATGCGGGATTCTCCACATCATGTTTGGCCAAAATTCTATGCATGCCTACTTCTTCAAACAAAAATTTGATAACTGCTGCCACAGCCTCACTGGTAATACCTTTATTCCAATAATCATAGCCGATACAATAGCCTACTTCACAATTATTACGCAAATCATCCACCGACATTACTGAGATACTTCCTATCATCTCTCCTTCAAATTCGATTGCCCAGTGATATGTACTTATCCTTTCATAGTCCTGAATGACCATCTCCAAAAAGGGAAGGATATCTTCCGGTTTCTCATACTCCTTCCATGACAAAAACTTTGTTACCCTCTCATCATTTGCGTAATTTCTAAACATATCTTCTTTATCTGATAATCTGTATTTTCTTAGTAAAAGTCTGTTTGTACGAATTACTTTTGTCCCCT
>JAZQFO010000140.1:0-2052 GCA_045539535.1 Acetatifactor sp. | reverse complement strand
GCTTGTGGATATTGTACTGCGGTGCCCACACATTTTTACCCTTGCCAATCCAGTACAGGTACTTTTCCGGAATCGGGCAGACCCACTCGCCGCCGTTGTCCTTCTGGCAAAGCTCCAGTTCCTTTAAAATAGTTTCTGTTTTTGCCTTCAGCTCGCCATCTTTGGAAGCTTCATAATTGAGGGCAGCTGCAGAAAGCCAATGACCGAGGAAGTGGCCTCTCAGCTGGCAGCTCAAATCTTCCCAGCCGCCAAGAGCATTCATATCGTGTCCTCTACCGGTCATACGTCCTGCCTCGTGCTGATAGCTGCGGAGCAGATAACGGGTCTCCAACTTCATAAGATAGTTTCTATTTGCTTCTTCCCTGCGACGCATATCGCCTTCCCATAAACGCACCTTAGAACCTTTTAATTCTTTCATTGTGATACAATCTCCTTCCCAAATTACATATGTAAAATTATATTACTTCACAATCAGTGTCATCTTTACATCCCGAAGCAGTGGATTCACATCCAATTCTTCCGTCATATCCAGTCTCGGCACGCCATCGATATCAAAGTGCACTCTGCGGATACCGCTGCTGCGTACTCCGTCCACGCCCGGACGGGCATGATAAGTGTTCCAGATATCGCCGTATTCATCCTCCACATATGCATTGTGGCCGGTACCGAATTCGCCCTCCACACTGCGGGAGGTAAATACCGGATACGGATTCTTAAACCAGTTGGCAGGGGTTAACAAATCCTTGCCTGTTTCGATGGACATATAATTTACCACATAGGAGGAATCCACTGCTGCGCTGGAATAGGTAATATAAAGCTTGTCACCCACCACCAGGGAAAACGGTCCTTCATCTACGAAGGTATGGTTATTTGCCCAGCTGTAGTCCGGCTTGGAAAGCACCACCGGCTCGGTAAGAAGCTTCCATGGCTCTTTCGAATTTAACTTTGCAATATATAACCATGCTCCTAAATCCTTTGGCAGGAACTGTCTCTGGGACCAGATGGCATAATAGGAACCTTCCCACTCAAAGCAGGTCATGTCTAATGTAATTTCCTTACCCATTTCACAGATATTGCTGCCGTCGGCCTTTACCACGCGGATTGGGCGCTCCCAGTCTTCTTTTTTAGTCATGTCGCCGCCGTCCTTTAACTTAAGAACGTGGCTTTCTTCCTCAAAGAACGGACCCGGTGTGGCTGCATGGAAAATATACATTTTGTCTTCCACAATGTGAAACTCCGGTGCCCAAAGAAGTCCACCGATGCCCTCGTGGGTAGTGGAATCTAAAATCAGATGCTCCTTGGCATTTACCAATTCCGGAATGGAATCTGCCTCTCTGATGTATAATGTATGGTTAAAATCTGCGTCATTAGTGGCAATAAAATAATACTTACCGTTCCACTTGCCGATACACGGGTCTGCACGGTCAAATGCCACCGGAAATTCATAGTGGTCCTGATGGATGGTTCCGGAAATTTCATAGGTGCCCGGAATTGTAAAATCCACATCGGATAATTCCCAGTCAATTCTCTTTTTTGCTGTGGTGCCGTCACTGTACCTGGCAGTTGCCCGAAGGGCAAGAAGCTCCTCTTTGCTGCTGACGGTAACCTCCTTCGGAAGCTCCATAGCCACATTGGACGGTGTTAATAACTTCTTTCTTAAGTAATCCGCTTCCTCTGCGGTAATTTCAATCACATTTTCCAGCACGGCTCCCGGGATATCCACAGCAAGTTCTTCTTCCTTGAGCGGTGCACACACTATCACATCGGAAAGCACAATGTTCTCAATATCTGCAAAACTTGCCTGCTTCCACTCAGCGTAACCGTTCATCCAGGTAAGCACATAAACACCCTTTGCCTCATCTAAGGTACAGCGCACCTTCATCACATGAATATCATCTGCCTGCACAAATCCCTTATTCTCATACACCACAAGATCTTTTGTAGTGTAAAACAGAACCTTTCCGATGGACTGTTCGTCCGGCTCACCCTCTGCCGCAGTGCGGATGCATACCACGCCGTAACCGCCTTCCTTCAGTGCAAACAAACAAGTAC
>JAZQFO010000139.1:0-7996 GCA_045539535.1 Acetatifactor sp. | reverse complement strand
AACAGCCTGGAAAAGAAAAAGTTTATTCGGCTGGAGACTGATGCAGAGGATAAAAGAAAACGTCGTGTGTATTTAACGAAGAATGCTTTGCTTACAGCGGATAAATATCGGGAGAAAGAATCAGAGTTCATGGATTATTTGTTTAAAGGGGTATCCGATGGTGAGGTAGATGAAATTTATAGGATTCTTTCTAAAATAGAGGACAATTTGAAAGAAATCAAAGGAGGAGATGATAGGTGATGAAGACAGTGGTAGTATATACTTCCCAGACAGGTTTTACAAAACGATATGCAGAGTGGATTGCAGAGGAGGCAGGGGCAGATTGTTTGGAACTGGCAGAGGCAAAGAAGAAAAATATGGACCACTATGATGTTATTATATATGGTGGATGGGCCTGCGCAGGAGGAATTAGTAAGCTAGCATGGTTTAAAGGGAATATTGACAGGTGGAAGGGGAAGAAGCTGATTGCATTTTGTGTGGGTGGAAGTCCCTTGGAAAATCCGGAGATAGAACCGGCTCTCAGAGGGAATTTTACGGATGTGCAGTGGGAACAGGTAAAGGTGTTCTATTGTCCCGGAGGCTTTAATTATGAAAAGATGTCCTCCGCTTCCAAGCTGATGATGAAGATGTTCATCAAGTCATTAAAAGCCAAAAAGAATAAAACACAGGAGGAAGAGGTGATGATCAAAATGATTTCCTCATCCTATGATATTTCTGATAAAAAATATATTGAACCAATTTTGGCATGTTTGAAAAGTTAGTTGTCATTTATTCGCTTTTTATTGCACAAAACAACAAAATATTATAAAATAAACTAGGTATGTAGTAAGTAATACTTATTTAGCGCTTAACAGCGTATTCCGATACAGAGTGTTACGTTTCACATACCTTTTTTATTATTTTCAGATAGAATTTCGGGGCAGATGGGGAAGTCGGATATGAATGAGATTATAGAAGAGCTTGTGGGATGTGTTGCAGAGAATGCATTGGATTCTTTTGTGGAGTCCCTTACAACGAACAGAAATGATGCCAAAATGCAGGAAGTTGTGCAGGCATATAAAAAAGAGATGTTGCAGTGGTTTGATCAAAATGGTATAGATAAAGAAAATCCAATGAAATATGTTACCCAGGAGCATTGGTATAGTCTGTATCTTGAAAAGAAACGCTTGATCAATCGCAACTGCAAAATGCAGTATGTGACCTATAAGCATGAACCGGAAATGTATTTGGAAAAGCCGGAAACCACTTGCTTTTATAAAAAGGATGGAAAGTATACCATTTGTGAGGCCAGACAGCGGACAAGTCTTAAGAAAGAATATGTGCGTGACGGTTTTCTGATAGGACGGAGGGGGAAGACGTATCATATAGCCTATTACATTTTGCGTTCTATGAATGAAAACGGTCAGTACATTTGTCCGAACTGTGGAGCAGAGCAGACTTTGGATAATCTTTTGGACGGCTGTGATTACTGCAAATCCAAGTTTGATATTTCTGCTTATGAGGATAAGGTGATGTCTGTCATGCATCATCAAAACCAGTTTGAATACAGAGAGGGTGGTAGTAGTTATGCGGTGGTGATTGCACTCGGTGTCATCGGCGTGTTGTTCGGTCTTGTGGGGATGTGCCTATCCGGTGGGCTTTCTCTGGGGCTTGCACTACTTGGCGGTTTTGGAATCTATAAAGGAATTGAGATGGCAAAGCAGAGCACCAGAGGCTTATCCACAAGTATGGCTACCGTTCGAAAAATAAAAGAAAATGTCCCGAATTTTTCAGAGGAGGAGTTTGTTGGTTCTTTGGATTGTAAGTTAAAATCCATTCATTATGCCTCTGATGCGGAAGAACTGAACGCATTTGTTAAATGCAATATAGCTCAATATATAAAAGAATATCAGTCACTTGTCAGTTGTGAAATAGGTAAGATTTCCTACAAGGATTATCATGTTGAGGGCGATTATCAGTACATAAAGCTTCATCGTGAATTGGAAGTGCTAAAGGATTGCGGCAATCATCTTTTGCCCGGCAAAGGGGTTGTGGCGGTGACTCTTGCCAAGAAGCTTTCCGGCAGACTTAAAAATGATATTTTACTTTCCCGCTGTGAAGCCTGCGGAGCATCGATTTCTTTGGTGGAAGGCGGTAAATGTAAGTTCTGCGGCAAAGAAATGGATTATGCCGCCTATGATTGGGTTGTGGTGGATTATAAACATGTGAATGCTTTGTAACTGTTGTGGGAATAGGATAAAAGAATTTTTAGAAGAGAGAATACAAATGAAAAAAATAATCTGTAGTATATTAATGTTTACAATGCTTTTGTCATTTTCGGCCTGTGATCCGGATATGTCGGAGATAAAAGATATTGGGGTAGAGCCGGCGGATACCTTGGTGCAATCTTATAAAAAGGAACATGCACCATCCCAGGTAGTAAAGACTAAAAGCTACTGGGTTCAGCTGGTAAGTGAATATTTTGGAACGAATTACAGGATTTCTGTAAGCAAGGAGCCGGATGATATTACCACGGTGTATACCGCGGATAATGTACTTATCTATTATTTTGAGGCCAATGATGACTATGTGGTCTGGTGTGAGGAAACAGTGGATACCTATGACTATAAGCTCTATTCCATCAAGGAGGACACTGTACAGACTTTGTTCAGTGCTGATATAGAGGAGGGATATCTGCCTCAGAATGTGGGCATTTATCAGAATAAAGTTTATTATCCGGTAGTGGATTATCAGAAGGAAACTGCTGACATTTACTGCTATGATACGCAGACCGGCAAGAATGCTTCTGTTAGCAGCCTGCCCTACGATGGTGAGTATTCGATTATGACTATGAATGTAGAGGCCAATTACCTGACTGTTGCATCCACTTCTGATATTGTGGTTTTTGATGTGGAAAAGGAATGTCTGGTACAGCAGACACCGCTTCCCCGTGAGGTGGGGTTTGTATTCGCTGTATCCTACGACTATATCAATGAAAAGTGTGCTCTGTATTATTCAGATGAGGATAGCGAGGATATCGGATTTATCAATGAGGCCGGCGAGATGGATTCTCATTTTACATTCGGTGACAATCAGTATGCCTTTGAGGATAAAATTACTTGTATAGATGGCCATATCTATTGGATTGTACAGATGGATAGCACCGGTGATGTTAGCGATCATTACCGTTATGTGGAATATGATTATGTGAATCATAAACCCTATGAAATTAAGCGTGTGTTTAACCTGGAGGTCAACGAGGATCACAAGTATTATCTGGCTTTTGGTTCAGACGGGGCCTATCAGGAGATAGCGTTGTATAAACGATAGTAATTGCTTTTATATAGGAGGACAAACCATGAGTGCGAAAGTTTATTTTTCACGTTCCATTACCCCGGAGAAAGTATTGGAGTTATACAAGCTTTTGGGGAAGGAGCTTCCCGGTAAGGTTGCGGTAAAGCTTCATTCCGGTGAGAAAGGCAATCAGAATTTCTTAAAACCGGATTTTTGGAAACCAATGATTGAGCATGTACAGGGAACAGTTGTGGAGTGCAACACCGCTTACGAGGGAGAAAGAAATACCACCGAAAAGCATCGGAAGCTGATTGCATATCACGGTTGGAACAAATACTTCCCGGTGGACCTTTTGGACGCGGAAGGTCCGGATTTAAAGCTTAGTGTACCGGATGGTAAAGTGATTAAGGAAAATTATGTGGGCAAAAATCTTGCAAACTATGATTCCATGCTGGTTTTATCTCATTTTAAGGGGCATCCCATGGGAGGGTACGGCGGAGCGTTGAAGCAGCTGTCCATCGGTGTGGCTTCGTCCTTCGGTAAGGCTTACATTCACGGAGCAGGAGTGCCTGCAAATATCTGGACAGCAGATCATAACGCCTTTCTTGAGTCCATGGCAGATGCTGCAGGTAGCGTTGTAGATTATTTTGACGGGAAGCTTGTTTATGTAAACGTGATGAAAAATATGAGCGTGGACTGCGATTGTTGTGCAGTGGCAGAGGACCCTTGTATTGCAGATATTGGTATTTTGGTGTCTGAGGATCCCATTGCCATTGATCAGGCTTGTATTGATTTGGTATATGCCAGCTCAGATCCGGGCAAGCCCCATCTGATTGAACGAATTGAAAGCAGAAATGGTGTACATACCATCGAGGCGGCAGCAATGCTTGGGTATGGCACCAGAGAATATGAGTTGATTGAAGTATAGAACATGAAGACTACTTATAAATTAGCAATTGCAGCTTTATTTATTGATTTGGGGCTAATCTTGCCCTTTATAACCGGCCAGGTGCCGCAGATAGGGAAAATGCTGTTGCCTATGCATTTGCCCGTGTTTTTGTGTGCTTTTATCTGTGGTTGGCGCTATGGAGGGGCAGTGGGATTGATTACGCCGATTTTCAGGTCCTTTGTACTGGGAATCCCCCTGCTGTATCCGGATGCGCTGGCAATGTCGGTGGAGCTTGCCGTGTACGGAACCATTGCAGGTATGCTTTATGAGACCTACAATCGCCGTAAGCTGTGGGCTGTATATGGTGCCATGCTTCCGGCTATGGTATTTGGAAGACTTGCATGGGGCGCGGCACAGGTGATTTTATTTGGATTGGGAAATTGTGTGTTCAGTTGGGAACTGTTTATTGCGGGAGCTTTTATCAATGCGGTTCCGGGGATTGTTCTGCAGCTTATGTTAGTGCCCGGGATTATGTCCCTATTACATTTAATACAATCAAAACCTAAGAGAGCAAGGTAGGATTAAATGGGTAAAAGTATTAAGATTTCTTCGCAAAATGCCGAAAAGCTTGTGGAGGCAGTGGCAGATGTGCTCCATGGACAATCAAATATTAGGGGCAGAATCCTGGTGGCCATAGATGGCAGGTGTGCTTCCGGCAAAACGACTTTGGCAGTAGGCTTGAAAAAGAAGCTGTCTTGTGAAGTGGTACATATGGATCATTTTTTCCTGCGTCCGGAGCAAAGGACACAGGAGCGCCTTTCGATGCCCGGTGAGAATGTGGACCACGAGAGGTTTCTACAAGAGGTATTACAGCCGCTTGGAAATGGTGAGCCGGTGACTTATTGTCCTTTTGATTGTAAGACCATGGTGTTGGGGAGTCCTGTCTCTTTGGAAGAGAGTAAGATTTATGTGATTGAGGGCGCTTACGCCTGTCATCCTTCTTTGCAGGAATATTATGACTTGTGTATATTTATGGATGTGGACAAGGAAGAGCAGATGCGTAGGATTGTTCTTCGAAATGGAGAAGGGACGGCAGAGGTGTTTGCGTCTAAGTGGATTCCTTTAGAGGAGCACTATTTTGAGACATTTGCAGTGGCGGATGGCTGTGATTATATCATTAAAACTTGATGGATATAAACGTTAGATTAGAAAACGGAAGGTAGATACCAATGAAAGTAACATTACAGGATTTGACCAAAAAATTTCCCAATCGCAATAAGCGTATTCGGGACGAGGTAGTAGCGGTGGATCATTTTAATATCGAGATACCGGACGGTAAACTGGTGGGACTTTTGGGCCCTTCAGGCTGTGGTAAAAGTACGGCCCTTAATCTGTTAAGCGGTCTTGTAAAGCCTACAGAGGGTAAAATCTTTTTCGGTGAGGATGATGTGACGGCCCTTCCCGCCCAGAAGAGAGGGATCGGTGTGGTGTTCCAGAATTATGCATTGTATCCGCATCTGACTGTGCAGCAGAATATTACGTTTCCTTTGGAGAATCTGAAGGGAGAGGAGAAGCTGACCAAGGAGCAGATGAAAGAGAAGGCTTTAGAGGCTGCCAGATTGGTTCAGATTGACGAACTGATGGACAGAAAGCCGGGAGAGCTTTCCGGTGGTCAGCAGCAGCGTGTTGCCATTGCAAGAGCACTGGTGAAGATGCCCAGGTTGCTTTTGATGGACGAGCCCCTTTCCAATCTGGACGCAAGACTCCGTTTGCAGACTAGGGAAGAAATCAGGAGAATCCAAAAAGAAACCGGTATCACCACCATTTTTGTCACCCATGATCAGGAGGAGGCTATGAGTATTTCTGATATGATCATCGTGATGAAGGAGGGGGTAATCCAACAGGTTGGGAAACCCCAGGAGGTTTATGACAATCCGGTAAATCTGTTTGTGGCTAAGTTCTTGGGAACGCCGCCTATCAATGTATTTCACGGACAGGTCCGGGAGGGCAAGCTCTATATTGGACAGGACCCTGTCATGGACGTGCAGGATGTGTCTGAAAGAGAAGTATGGGTGGCTATTCGTCCGGAAGGCTTTGTGCTTGAGGAGAACGGACCTTTTGGCTGTGATTTGAACCGTGTAGAGGTAATGGGAAGGGATATCAGTGTGGTAGCTTCCAACAAGAATGCGGAGACCATAGACATCCGTGCCATTATCAGTGCTGAAAATATGGCTGAGATTAACAAAGATAAGGTGCGCTTTGCATTGAAGCCTGCCAAGGTCTTTTTGTTTGACAAAGAAACCGAGGAACGGATTGTAGTAAAAAGCAGATAAGGGGAGAAGGTCAATGGAAAATAGTAGCAAGAAAGCCTGGCTTTATCTGTTGCCGGCGATACTTTTCTTAGGTGTATTCATGGTGTATCCCCTGATAGATGTACTGATTTATTCCTTCGAAGAGGGGTACAATTTTGCATCCCAGACGTATTTTGGCGTGGGACTTTATAATTATTCTTATGTATTGCATGATCCGTATTTTATGCAGGCGGTTAAGAATACTTTTATTCTGGTGATTTTCACAGTGCCGGTTTCTACCGGAATTGCACTGTTGATTTCTCTGGGATTAAGCTCTATCCAGAAATTGCGGGATTTATTTCAGACCATTTATTTTCTGCCCTATGTGACCAATACGCTGGCGGTGGGACTGGTATTTATGATTTTGTTCAAGAAGACGCCCTATACGGATGGCTTGGTAAATCTGATGCTTCATTGGTTTGGGCAGGGTCCGGTGGACTTTATTGATGGTCCCTACTGGGCGAAAATGTTTGTACTGTGTTTTTATACGGTGTGGGTGGTGCTGCCTTTTAAGATTCTGGTGCTTACCAGTGCACTGGCGTCGGTTAATCAGACCTATTACAATGCGGCGAAAGTGGACGGTACGCCTGCTTGGCGTATTTTTACCAAGATTACACTGCCCATGATTTCACCCATGCTTTTTTATCTGATTATTACAGGTTTTATCGGTGCATTTAAAGCCTACAGCGATGCAGTGGCGCTTTTTGGAACAGATTTGAATACTGCAGAGATGAATACCATTGTGGGCTATGTATATGACATGTTGTACGGAAATAGTGGCGGTTATCCTTCTTACGCTTCGGCAGCAGCAATGATTCTGTTTGTAATTGTGCTGACGGTAACCTGTATTAATCTGCTGGTTAGCAGGAAGCATGTTCACTATTCGTGAGGTCGAAAAGATGGCTAAAGTGATTGATAAAGTAGTAGATTATGAAAAAATAGAGCAGTCTGAGAAAAGAAAACAGATTGTAAAAAACTGCATTGTATACGGCTTGTTAAGTTTGTGGGCAGTGGTGGTGCTGTTTCCCTTTTACTGGATGATTCTGACCTCCGTAAAAAGCTACAGTGCCTACAGCGCAGAGCGTATTCCGGAGTTTTTTACCCTGGCACCTACGCTGCAAAATTATGTGGATGCTTTTACAACGGTGCCGCTTGCAGGATATTTTCTGAACACCTTGATTTTTACGGTGGTTACAACGGCGCTCATGCTTTTGGTGATTGTACCGGCAGCCTTTGCTTTTGCGAGACTTGATTTTCCGGGGAAGGACTTGTTGTTTACCCTGTTTTTGGCATTGATGATGATTCCCAATGAGCTGGTGATTATCACCAACTACGTGACCATCACGAACCTGGATATGAGAAATACCTTTATGGGTCTGATTCTCCCTTCGGTAACTTCTGTGTTTTATATTTATCTTTTAAAGGAGAATTTTGCCCAGATTCCGGATGAACTGTATTATGCAGCCAAGGTGGATGCCACTTC
>JAZQFO010000138.1:0-17523 GCA_045539535.1 Acetatifactor sp. | reverse complement strand
GAATTTTCGTGTTCGGTTTTGAAGGTATAAATGATTATTCATTATACCTTTTGATGAAATGGCCCAGTGGCTCAGTTGGTTAGAGCGCCGCCCTGTCACGGCGGAGGTCGAGGGTTCGAGTCCCTTCTGGGTCGTCTGATGACAGACGACAGGTCTGGTATCATATGGGGTCTTAGCTCAGCTGGGAGAGCATCTGCCTTACAAGCAGAGGGGCATAGGTTCGAGCCCTATAGGCCCCATTTATTTTATAATTTGAGCGGCTGATTTTTGAATCAGTAGCAAAAGATACGCCGATATGGCTCAATTGGCAGAGCAGCTGATTTGTAATCAGCAGGTTGGGGGTTCGAGTCCCTCTATCGGCTCTGTGGATGTTAATTCCATATGGATGGATTCCCGAGTGGCCAAAGGGGACAGACTGTAAATCTGCTGCAAATTGCTTCGGTGGTTCGAATCCACCTCCATCCATTTGCCTTCGGGCGCTAACTTAATATCGCGGGGTGGAGCAGTCTGGAAGCTCGTCGGGCTCATAACCCGAAGGTCATAGGTTCAAATCCTGTCCCCGCTACTCAGACCGAAAGGTCTAAATGCCCAGATAGCTCAGTTGGTAGAGCAGAGGACTGAAAATCCTCGTGTCGCTGGTTCGATTCCGGCTCTGGGCATTTGGTGTATGCAAAATATTTTGGAGCACTAGCTCAGTCGGTAGAGCACCTGACTTTTAATCAGGTTGTCGGGGGTTCGAATCCCCCGTGCTTCATTTGAAGAGTTGTACATTTTATAGTATAGAATCCCGGCACAAAGAGGAAATTTAGCCTTTTTAGTGCTATTTTTTTTGCAATAAACATGTTATAATTACTGTGGATTTTTATGGTTGATACATCAGAAGAGGAGTTTGTATGAAGGAACAGATTACAAAAGGACTTAGGACTTATGGAGTTGCTATTTTTATAGGTTTTGTAGTTCTTTGCATATACATCATTATTGCATTATATTACGGAAAATGTTTTTTTCCCAACACAACAATCAATGGAAATGATTTTGGTCAGGCAACAGAGGTGGAAACCCGAGCAATACTTAGAACACAGCTTCAGGATTATTCCTTAGATGTAAGAGGACGTGATTTAGAGACGGGTGAAAACACATCGTTGCTTGTAATTTCCGCCAGAGATGTAAAGCTGCTTACAGATATTGATGGTAAAGAGGTCAAGGATTTGCTGAAGAAACAGAACAATTTTCTCTGGCCGGTTTATATCTGGGGAACTTATGAGTATCAGCTGCAGGGTGGTCAGTCCTTCGATGCAGAAGAGCTTACAAACTTGTTAAACGAGCAGGATATTTTCAAGGATGAGTGCACTACTTTGCCTAAGGATGCGTATATTAAGGGATATTCTGCAACCACCGGTGAATATGAAGTTGTGGAAGCTGTTGAAGGTACCAGACTGAATCGGGAGGTGGCAGAGGCTGCTATCAATAAGGCTATTACTGACGGTAAGTCAATTATCAACCTGGAAACTGAAAATTGTTATTTGGAACCTAAGGTTACTACAAAGGATGCATCCATGCAGGCTGTAGTGGATAAGGCAAGCTTGATGAAGGAGTCAGTGATTACCTATGACTGGAATGGCAACAAGGTAGTTGTAAATGGTGAGCAGATTCAGGAGTGGGTTGTCCTTAAGGATGGAAAGTTTACCTTGGATGAGACTTTGGTAAGAGCATTTGTAGAGGAGAATGCCCAAAAATACGATACTTATGGTAAGAACCGCGTTTTCCATACAACGCTTGGTCATGATTTGACACTTCCCAGCGGATCTTTTGGCTGGCTTACCGATTATGAGGCTGAAACCAAGGCATTAATTGATTTGATTGAAGACGGAGCTGTAACAGAGAGAGAGCCGATTTATGCCAGTAAGGCACCTTGGAAGGGAACGAATGATATTGGTAACAGCTATGTAGAGGCGGATCTTACTCATCAGCATTTATATTTATATCAAAATGGTGTTTTAACTTTGGAAACTGATTTTGTTTCCGGTGATATGAGTAAGGGGTACAATACCCCTCAGGGTGTATTTGGTATTACTTATAAAACAACCAACGCGGTATTGCGTGGTGCGGATTATCAAGAAAATGTAAGCTATTGGATGCCTTATGAGGGCAATTACGGTATGCATGATTCTTCCTGGAGAGATACCTTCGGTGGGGATATTTTCATGACAAACGGCTCTCATGGATGTTTGAATTTGCCGGTGGATATGGCCGGAGCAATTTATGGCCAGGTAACAGAAGGATTTCCGGTAATTTGTTATTACTATCCGGAGGGTGTTCTGACACCGCAGGAGCCCGTTTACGAAGAAGAGGTATACGAAGAAGAGGAAGAGTAAATGGGGGAGCAAACAGTACGGCAGCGTGCTAAGGAGCGCAATCAAAAAGAAGCGCTGCGCTGGCGAAAAGCGTATGATAAGCAGCGTGATTTACATCATAGAATTTATGCAGCTGCGGCAGATATTATTGAGTCAAAGAACTTTCGTTCTACAAAGGCACATATTCAACATGGCAACATGACGGTAAACAGCCATTGCATGAACGTGGCGAAGTATAGTCTTGCACTTAGCCGGAAGCTGAGAATCCGTTGTAGTGAGCGGGAGTTGATCAGAGGCGCTTTACTGCATGATTACTTTTTGTATGACTGGCACAGTCCGGAACATATTCCACTATACAAGCTACATGGCTTGTTTCATCCCGGGGTGGCGTATAAAAATGCGTCAAAGGAATATGAGTTGACGCCCCGTGAATCGGACATTATCAGAAAGCATATGTGGCCACTGACGGTAATACCGCCTATGTGCAGAGAGGCATGGATTGTGACAGCCGCGGATAAGTGGTGTTCGTTAATGGAAACTTTTCATATTCATAAGGGGCATGGAGTCCAAACAGATGACGGAAAACAGGAGTCTATTTGAACAACTGCATAAACACAGTGAAAGTGATTATTATCCCTATCACATGCCCGGTCATAAAAGACAGGCTCTTGGCCGATTGCCGCAAGAGTTGCTGAGGCTTGACATTACGGAGATTGATGGATTTGACAATCTGCATCAGCCGGAGGGAATAATTTGCGAGATGCAGAATCGTGCAAACATGCTTTACGGTTCTGATGAAACATACTATCTGGTAAACGGAAGTACCTGTGGTATTTTAAGTGCTATAAGTGCTGCTCTTGAAGTGGGTGGTCATCTGTTGATGGCCAGAGGCTGCCACAAGTCCGCTTATCATGGAGCGTATTTACGCGAGTTAAAGGTAAGTTACTTGTATGCAGATCCGGTCCCCGGCTTTGATTTTGACGAAGCCATCACCGCCAGACAGGTGGAGGAGGCGTTGGACCGTCATGACGATGTAGGGGCTGTTTTAATTGTTTCGCCTACCTATGAGGGACGAATTGCAGATGTGGCAGCAATTGCAGAAATAGTCCATAAACGGGGGATTCCCCTTATTGTTGACGAAGCACATGGAGCACATCTTGGTTTTGCAGAAGGGTTTGCTAAAAGCAGCTGTACGCAAGGCGCAGATTTGGTCATTCACAGTGTGCACAAGACCTTGCCGGCTATGACCCAGACGGCACTTTTGCATGTAAACGGCAGCCTAATTGACAGAGCGCGTTTAAAGCGGTTTCTGCATATTTACCAGTCCAGTAGCCCATCCTATGTGTTGATGTCCGGTATTCAGGATGCGTTGCAGATTGTGGAAAATAGTAAGGAAGAGCTGTTTACAGCCTTCTATACAAATTATCAGGAAATGTATGGAAAGTTGCAAAAATGCAGACATTTCAGGTTGATTCCTTTTGAAGATGTGGTATCCTGTAGACAGGATGTGGGAAAGCTTATTTTATCTACGACCCAATCCGGTCATTCCGGCCAGTGGCTGTATGATGTTTTGCGTGAAAAATATCATTTGCAATGTGAGATGTCTGCGGGAAGCTATTGTCTGGCAATGTTTACCTTGGCCGATACGATAGAAGCCTTTGAGCGCATGACGCAGGCAGTTTTAGAAATAGATGCGGCCCTTGATGATGAAAGGGCTGGTGAAGATTGGTCGAATTTGAGTGAAGTATGCAGAATCGGACAGTATCCTGTGGTGGCATATCCTTTGTCAGAGGCATGGGATCAGCCATGGGAGCTGTGTGCGCTGGATGACAGTGTGGGCAAAGTAGCCGCTGATTTTGTGAATTTATATCCTCCCGGAGTTCCGCTATTGGTGCCCGGCGAGGTAATAACAGATAAGATGTATGAGGTGCTTGTAGCTTATCAGCGCATGCACTTGAATATACAAGGTGTTGTGGAGTTGGATGACGGATGTTTTATCCGCACACTCAAATAAATTTCAAAAGAGTACTATGAATCAAATATAGACGGAGGAAGTTGATATGAGAAAAACAAAGATTATTTGTACCATTGGTCCTGCAAGCCAGAATGAGGAGTGTCTGAGAAAGTTAATGCTGTCCGGCATGAATACTGCAAGATTTAATTTCTCTCATGGTGATAAGGCAGAGCAGAAGGCTAAGTTTGATATGGTTGTGAAGGTTCGTGAAGAGCTGGGCAAGCATGTTGCGACCTTGATGGATACCAGAGGTCCTGAGATTCGCTTGTGCGATTTTGAGGCAGGAAAGGTAGAGCTGGTTGCAGGTCAGACCTTTACATTGACTACAGAGGATATTATGGGTACCTCCGAGAGAGCCAGCATTACTTATAAAAATCTGAAGAATGATGTAATTGTAGGCGGAAGAATCCTGATTGATGACGGTCTGATTGAGATGCGCATTGAAGAGATTCGTGACACTGAGATTGTTTGTCGTGTTATGAATGGTGGTTTTGTTTCCAACCACAAGGGGGTAAATGCACCCGGGGCAACTCTTTCCATGCCTTATATCAGTGAGTCTGACAGAGATGATATTATTTTCTGTGCAAATCTGGGATTTGAGTATTTGGCAGCTTCCTTTGCAAGATGCAAGGAGGATATTTTAGAGGTTCGTGCCCTTCTGAATGAGTGCGGCAGCGACATGAAGATTATTGCAAAGATTGAGAATATGCAGGGTATCCAGAATGTAGAAGAGATTCTGGAGGTTTCTGATGGTATCATGGTTGCACGTGGTGACCTGGGTGTAGAGGTCCCCCTGGAGGAGCTGCCTATTTTGCAGAAGAGACTGATTAAGCTGGCAAATGCCAAGGGCAAGCTGGTTGTAACTGCAACACAGATGCTGGATTCCATGATTAAGAATCCTCGTCCTACCAGAGCGGAGACCACTGACGTTGCAAATGCGATTTACGACGGAACCACCGCTATCATGCTTTCCGGTGAGAGTGCAAATGGCCAGTATCCTGTAGAGGCAGTACGAATGATGGCACGTATTGCAGAGACCACCGAGCAGGATATTGATTATCTGGGCAGAATGGCTAAGGCAGAGAAGATGAGTTGGGGTGCTTCTGTAGACAGAAAAGATACCACCACTGCAATTGCCCATGCAACCTGCTACACTGCAATGGACTTGGAGGCTGCGGCTATTATTTCCGTAACCCTGTCCGGTGCTTCCGTAGCTGCAGTAGCACGCTTTAAGCCCAACTGTCCTATTATCGGATGTACCATGTCTGACAGAGTAGCTAATCAGATTAACCTGATGTGGGGTGTAACACCTCTTCTTCTTAATAAGGCTGAGACTGCGGAGGCGTTGTTTGCAGATGCAGTGAAGGAAGCTAAGCGTGCAGGACTTGTACGTGAGGGAGATAAAGTAGTAATTACCGCAGGTGTACCTTTGGGAATCACCGGTATGACCAATATGATCAGAGTGGTGGAAGTATAAAAATGGGTAAAATTTTCTATCTTATGGGGAAAAGTTCATCCGGCAAGGATACCATTTTCAAAGAATTGCTAAAAGGAACGGAAAAGCTTCGCACAATCGTGCCTTATACTACCAGACCCATTCGCTCGGGGGAGAAAGAGGGTGTGGAGTATCACTTTACCGATGAGGCCGGTTTTCAGGCGTTGTCTGAGGCCGGCAAGGTCATTGAGCAGCGTGCCTATCAGACCGTATATGGCGTTTGGCGTTATTTTACGGTGGATGACGGTCAGTTTGTTCTCGGAGGGGAAGACGACTATATCATGATCGGGACGCTGGAGGCCTATCGCAACATGCTGGCATACTTTGGCAAAGAGAATGTGTTGCCTGTGTTGATAGAGCTGGATGATGGTGTGCGTTTGAAACGTGCGCTGGAGCGAGAGATGCAGCAGGAAAAGCCGGGATATGAGGAAATGTGCCGACGTTTTCTGGCAGATAGTGCAGATTTCGCAGAAGAAAAGATTCAGGAGGCCGGAATTACCAGAAGATTTTACAATGATACCCTGGAGCATTGCCTGAATGAGATTCGGGCATACATAAAAGAAGCGTAAACGCCGATATATAGAATGACAAATTAAATCAGGAAGGGCAGGTGGGCTTGTGGACATCAAGGTAAATCAAATACAGCAGTCTATTCCGGTGGAGCAGACTAAGGCACAGGCACCCACTGACGGAACTTTTAAATTCATGTTGGCCAGCAATATTGCAGAGTCTGAGTTGCAAGCCAGACTGAACACCCTGATGGAGGAAATTACCATGCAGGGCGAGCGGCTTTACAAAAAGCGCGATATAAAGGATATGCGTCATTATCGCGGTTTAATCAAGGATTTTTTAAATGAAGTGGTTACCCATTCTCATTCCTTTACCAGGGAAAATTTCCTGGACAGACGCGGCAGACACCGCGTGTACGGCATCATCAGGCTGATTGATGAAAATCTGGATCAGCTGGCCCAGGAGCTTATGAAGGACGAGAAGGATAATCTGGCCATTTTGGGTAAAATCGGCGAGATTAGAGGATTGCTTCTGGATATTTTTACTTAAGGGATACAGGAGGGATACATATGGCAAAGTTTAGCGACATCATTGGTCAGGAACAGATTAAAGAACATTTACAAAATGCATTGTCCACCAAGAAGATTTCCCATGCCTATATCATCAATGGTGAGAAATCCTCCGGTAAAGAATTTATTGCCAAGGTATTTGCTATGGCATTGCAGTGCGAGGGCGGGGAGATTGAGCCTTGCCAGGTTTGTCATGCATGTAAGCAGGCGTTGTCCGACAATCAGCCGGATATTATCCGTGTGAGTCACGAAAAGCCCAATACCATCGGTGTGGATGATATTCGTGCACAGATCAACAATGATGTGGCAATTAAGCCTTACAGTAGCCCATATAAAATATATGTGTTAAATGAAGCGGAGAAGATGACTCCCCAGGCCCAGAATGCGCTCTTAAAGACATTGGAGGAGCCACCTGAGTATGCGGTGATTCTGCTTTTGACCAGCAATGTAAATGCATTGCTTCCCACGATTCTCAGTCGTTGCGTGGTGCTGAATATGAAGCCTGTAGCCGATGAGAAGGTTCGCAAATTCCTGATGGAAGAGATGCAGGTGCCTGATTATAAGGCAGATGTTTGTGTGGCTTTTGCAAGAGGAAATATAGGTAAAGCCAAGGCACTGGCATCCAGTGAAGAGTTTGAGAATATCAAGGGAGAAGCTTTATCTTTATTGAAGTACATTCAGGACATGGAGCTTCATGAGATTGTGTCTGCAATTAAGAAAATCAGCGAGTACAAGCTGGAAGTGAATGATTATTTCGACATCATGGCTATCTGGTTTAGAGATGTGCTGTTGTTTAAGGCTACCAAGGATGCCAATCATCTGGTCTTTCGAGAGGAATTGGGTGCTATACGCAAATGTGCCCAGCGCAGTAGTTACGAAGGTATTGAAACCATCATCAATGCACTGGACACAGCGAAACGCAGGCTGGAAGCCAACGTCAATTTTGAACTTGTAATGGAACTGTTGCTCTTGACGATTCAAGAGAATGGTTAAGTCTTATTTATTCTTACCGTCTAACAAAGCTTCATAATCCGCAAGGGGCATGGGCTTGTAATACAGGAAACCTTGGGCGTGGAGGCAATTCTGCTCTAAGAGGAATTTGCGCTGCGCCTGAGTTTCTACACCTTCTACGATAATCTTTTTATTCAACGCTTTCAACATCTGAATAATACTGCTGACAATAATCTGCTCTTGACCATCGTCGATGTCATCAATAAAACCCTTGTCGATTTTAATCTCGTCAACAGGCTGGTTTTTCAGCATGGTCATACTGGAATAGCCAGTGCCAAAATCATCCATGGAGAGTGCGAATCCTAAAGATCGCAACTGTTGTAAATTCTCATAAATAGAATCAGTGTTGTTGAGGAATGCACTTTCCGTCAACTCCAGCGCTACCAGATTGGGCGGCACGGCATACTCCGCACTTAACAGTACCAGCTTTTCACGGAAGGTGTTGTCATAGAAGTGCATGCGGGAGATATTTACGGAGATAGGTACAACCTTCTCGCCCGCTTTGATACGTTTGCTAAGCCATGCGAAAACCTGAGTCCAAATGTAGAAATCTACATCGATAATCAGGCCGTTTTTCTCCAAAACAGGCAAAAACAGACCGGGAGAAATAATACCCTTTTCCGGATGAATCCAACGAATCAAAGCTTCTCCGCCAATAATCTCACCGGTGGACATGTCTACCTTAGGCTGAATGTAAGCCTGAAGCTGGTCTGTGTCCATAGCTTCTACAATATCGTTTTCAATCTGTTTCTCCAGCAGCATCTGTTGGCGCATGCTGTCATCAAAAAAAGCATACTTTGCGTAGAATTTACCCTTGATGGTCTGCAATGCCATGGTGGCATAGTCGCGCAGTGCACTGATGGGCATCTCCGGATCTGTGGCAATACAAATACCCACAGAAGGAAGAACCTTGTAATTGATGGGGTAAGCTTCTATCTTGGCACAGATTTCCTTGGCAAGAGTCTTCAGTTCATCCTTGTCCTCGAAAGGTACCAGCATACCGAAGCAATCTGCACGGAAATGAAACAGTGCAGTCAGGGGACTCTCAAAAGTCTTTAGATAGTCGGCAATATAGACAAGCATCTTATCTCCGGCTTCCCAACCGCAAAATTCATTCAATGCTTTGAAATGTGCAATATCGATAACAAGAAGTGCAAAGGAGCGGTCCCTGTTGGAACGCATAATTTCTGCTGCCTGATAGAAAAAAGCACGCAAATTAGGAAGACCTGTCAAATAGGACAGATTAGAATTTACATTCTGGGCTGCCATTTTTTTCAGATCATAGATATACTTATCGGTTGTATCCTTTTCAATTGTGGGCATAATGTCCCGAGTGTTATCTATCATATAGATTACCACTTCCTATCACTTGATGGTTTGTCCACATAGTATCAAGTCTATTATACTATTATTTGGGAAAAAAAGCCACATATTTACGGTAGTTTTTTGAAATTAGGTATGTTATAATAAAATAGCTCGAGTTTGGGCTTGTTTATATTTTTAGTGAGGTGTATAGATTATGATTAGAGTAGTTGGAGTAAGATTTCGTACGGCGGGCAAGATTTATTTCTTCGATCCGCTTCAGTTTGAGATAAAGCGCGGAGACCATGTAATTGTGGAGACCGCAAGAGGTATTGAGTTTGGTACGGCTGTATCAGATATTCGTGAGGTGGAAGAGGACAAGGTGGTTCAGCCCCTGAAGCCGGTTATGCGAATCGCCAGCCAGAGAGATGTGGAGCAGGAGCAGGCCAATCGTCTCAAGGAAAAGGAAGCTTACAGAGTTTGTCTTGAGAAAATCCGCAAGCATGAGCTTGATATGAAGCTGATTGATGCAGAGTATACCTTTGACAACAATAAGGTTCTGTTCTATTTTACAGCAGACGGTCGTATCGACTTCCGTGAGCTGGTAAAGGATTTGGCAGGAGTGTTTAAGACCAGAATCGAGCTTCGTCAGATTGGTGTACGTGATGAGACCAAGATTATCGGAGGTATCGGTATCTGCGGCAGACCCTTGTGTTGCCATAGCTACTTGTCTGATTTTATCCCTGTGTCCATCAAGATGGCCAAGGAGCAGAATCTGTCTTTAAATCCCACTAAGATTTCCGGTGTGTGCGGACGTCTGATGTGTTGTCTGAAAAATGAAGAAGAGACCTATGAGGAGCTGAATCGTAATTTGCCCAATATCGGTGACACCGTTACCGCAGAGGACGGCAGCAAGGGCGAGGTCCAGAGTGTCAATGTGCTCAGACAGCTTGTGAAGGTGGTTGTGGAAGAAGGCGACACCAAGGAGATTCGTGAGTACGAGGTAGGTCAGCTGCACTTTAAGAGAAAGCATACCAAGAAGGAGCGTATGGAGCTTTCACCTGAGGAACTTAAGGAGTTAGAGCGCTTGGAGAGCGTGGAGCTGTCTGAGAGTAAGGGTGAGGACAGATCTGCCGGCAAGGAGAATTTCAGAGAGAACAACCGCGAGAATTTTAAGGATAATCATAAAGACAACAGAGAAAACAAAACGGAAGGTCAGAGAGAGAATCGTAATGACCGTAGACAGAATAACCGTTTTGAAGGACGTCAGGACAACCGTGGTGATCGCAGACGCGAGCGCAATAACGGTGGAAACAATGAAAACAGAGAGCGGGGAAACGGCGAGAACCGCAGGGAGAACCGTAACGACCGCAGACAGAATAACAGACAGGATGGCAAACAGGAGAATAAGCAGGATGGCAACCGCTCCGGTGAGCGCCATTTTAGAAGAGACAGAAGGAATCGTCAAGGAAGGAAGCCTGAACAGAATGGAAACGCAGGAAATGCAGTTGAAACCGGGGGAGAGAATTGATGACCTGCAGCGCAACGGTTATCAGATTATCCAAAATCCCGAGAAGTTTTGTTTTGGGATGGATGCGGTGCTGTTGACAGGCTTTGCCCATGCAGGAGAAAAGGATGTACTTCTGGATATCGGAACGGGGACGGGTATCATTCCCCTTTTGATGCAGGCCAAGTATCACTGCGCCCATTTGACCGGATTGGAGATTCAGGAAGAAAGCGCTGACATGGCCCGCAGAAGCGTGGCATTGAACGGATTGAATGATACAATTGATATAGTGACAGGAGATGTCAAGGAAGCAGACCGAATTTTTAAGGCTGCTTCCTTTGACTGTATTACCTGCAACCCGCCTTATATGATAGGACAGCACGGAATTGCCAATCCGGAGGGACCAAAGGCCATTGCCAGACATGAGATTTTGTGTACCTTTGAAGATGTGGTGCGAGCTGCAGCCAAGCTGTTAAGGACAGGAGGCCATTTTTATCTGGTGCATAGGCCGTTCCGCTTGGCTGAAATTCTGACGGTGCTGTCACAATACAAGCTGGAACCGAAACGTATGCAGCTTGTGTACCCCTATGTGGACAAGGAGCCTAATATGGTCCTTGTGGAGGCAGTACGCGGCGGAAAGCCCCGCATGACGGTGGAGAAACCACTGATTATTTTTGAGGAACCCGGCGTGTATACATCAGAAATAAAGGATGTGTACGGTTTTTAGGAGGAAGTCAGATGGCAGGAACCTTATATTTGTGTGCCACACCCATCGGCAATCTGGGAGATATGACGCCCAGAGTGGTGGAGACACTGCGCAGTGTGGATGTGATTGCGGCGGAGGATACCCGCAACAGTATTAAGCTGCTGAATCATTTTGAAATACATACACCCATGACCAGCTATCATGAATACAATAAGGTAGAAAAGGCCAAGCAGCTGGTGGGACAGCTGTTAAACGGCCAGAATATTGCGCTTATCACCGATGCAGGCACTCCTGCGATTTCTGATCCGGGTGAGGTTTTGGTACAGCTGTGTCAGGAAAGCGGAATACCGGTTACCTCATTGCCGGGAGCGGCGGCATGTATTACGGCTTTGACATTGTCGGGATTATCCACAAGACGGTTCTGTTTTGAGGGATTTTTGCCCGCTGATAAGAAAGAAAAGAAATTGATTTTACAGGATTTAAAAGAAGAGACCCGTACCATGATTCTCTATGAAGCACCCCATCATCTGGTGCGTACATTGGAGGAATTATATGAGGTGCTGGGGCAGCGAAAGATTACGCTGTGCCGGGAGTTGACCAAGCGGTTTGAGACGATTTTGCCCACGACTCTGGAGGATGCGCTTATTTACTACAAAACCGAGGAACCCAGAGGGGAGTACGTGTTGGTAATTGAAGGCAAAAGCTTTGAAGAGATACGCCGGGAGGAAATCAGCTCCTGGGAAAATATGTCCATTGAGGAACATATGGCTTATTATGAAAGTCAGGGCATGGACAATAAAGCAGCAATGAAACAGGTGGCAAAGGACCGGGGTGTGGGCAAGCGCGATATTTATGCGTACCTGCACGGAGAGAAGGGTGAAGAATAATGAGTGCATGTGACATGTGTGTCAATTATGTGTATGATGAGGATTATGAGTGCTATTGCTGTATGGTAAATCTGGATGAGGATGAGATGTATCGATTCCTCACCGGTAGCCAGCAACAGTGCTCTTATTTCCAGATGGATGACGAGTATGCAGTGGTAAGACATCAGATGTAAGGAGTAAATTATGAAATTTGTGAAGCAGCTGTCAGTGATTATGACAGTGTCTTTTGTGGCGGAAGTGATGGAGTATCTGATACCCATTCCCGTGGCGGCCAGCGTGTATGGCCTGGTACTCATGTTGATTGGTCTGATGACCGGTATAATACCCTTAGAGAAGGTGGAAGGTGCGGCAGATTTCCTGGTGGAGATCATGCCCATTCTTTTTGTCCCTCCTACAGTGTCCATTATGACCAGCGTGGATGCTATGAAGCAGATGCTGGTGCCTTTATGCGTGATTTCTGTGGTAAGTACGATTCTGATTATGGTGGTGACCGGCAGGGTGTCACAGGGAATTATCCGTAGAAGCGCAGGAAAGGAGAAGGACAGATGAGAGAGATGTTGTTAGGTTCTGCCTTTTTCGGCGTGGTAATTACGCTGCTTTGTTATGAAGTGGGTACGTGGATTAAGAATAAAACCAAGTTTGTACTGGCCAATCCGCTGTTGATTGCAGTGCTTATGATTGTGGGATTTTTGCTGGCATTTGATGTGGATTATGGGGCTTATGAGAATGGTGCAAAATACATTCAATATTTTCTCACACCGGCAACGGTAAGTCTGGCTATTCCTTTGTATCGAAAGCTTAATTTGCTCAAAAAATATCCCGCCGCGATTTTTGTAGGAATCGGAGCGGGAGTACTTACTGCCATGGTTAGTATTTACGGTATGAGTCTTTTGTTTGGCTTGACCCATACCCAATATGTGACCCTTTTGCCCAAGTCCATTACCACAGCGATTGCGCTTGGTATGTCAGAAAAACAAGGTGGCATCATTGGACTGACAGTTGTGTCAGTTAGTATTACGGGCATCCTTGGAAACGTGGCTGCAGAAAGTATCTGCAAGCTCTTTCGCATTCAGGAACCCATCGCCAGAGGCCTTGCTATCGGTACCTCTGCCCATGCGCTGGGAACCACCAAAGCCATGGAGCTGGGAGAGGTGGAAGGTGCCATGAGCAGCTTGTCCATCGTGGTGGCAGGCATCATGACGGTGCTGGCCATCCAGGTTTTTGCAGGGTTGATTTAAATTGGGCATTAATTAAAATACGTATGGGTATGGTTCAGGGACAAGAGAGGATAGCCTTTGTCGATGCCCATTTGAATCACGGTCTGGGGGTCTTTGGTGGTGGTGTATACTGCCACGCCTGCAGCATAGGATTTTAACCGAATGCCGTACTGCTCAGCGATTTGTTTGGCCTGTTCTTCAGTGTCTGCCAAAGCAATCAACTCAGTGCCTTCTGCTTCGGAGGCAGAGCTGTTACTGTTGCTGCCGGATGCATTGGTGCTGTTGTTGGTACCGGGAGCGGGTGCAACGGCATTGCCGTTTTGGATGAGGGGAAGCTCAGTGTCGGGAACTGCAGTCTCATCTATAGGCTTGAAAAGGTCTGTTTTGTCCTGAGTAGCAGGTGTGCTGCTCTCCGCGGCGGAGCCGGAGGGATTGGTAATTGCTTCAGAACCACCTTCCGGGGCTACACTTTCTACAGGAGTGATGGGAACAATCTGTGCTTCATCTTCGCCGCAACCGGTGAGAAGTCCCAAAAGCCCCATGCCGGCCAAAGCCATTGCTAATTTTGATTTCTTACGCATATCATTATCTCCTTTCGGGGAACCAAGTCTTGTTGTCTCTTGCATTGTAACATAGGTTGCAGTAGGATTCCAGTAAAAAAGATAAGTGGTTATCAAAACTACTTGTAATAGTTAAAAATATTTTAAAAAGTGTTAATATATACCTTGACAGATTCTCATATCGTGATATACTTTGAATGTCAAATGGATTGAAAATCAAAGAATCGAGGAAGAAAACATGGAATTAAAACCGTTAAAAATAGGCAATTTGACAGCAAAAATCCCCGTTATTCAAGGCGGTATGGGTGTGGGCATCAGTCTGCACAAGCTGGCTGGCGCTGTGGCAGCGGAAGGTGGTATTGGTATTATCTCTACTGCGCAGATTGGCTTTCGGGAGCCTACCTTTGATGCGGACCCCATCGGTACCAATTTAAAGGCGATTGCCACAGAGATTGGTAAGGCCAGAGAGATTGCGGGGGGCGGCATTGTAGGTGTGAATATCATGGTGGCTACCCGCAACTATGATGAGTATGTAAAGGCAGCTGTGGCAGCAGGCGTGGATTTGATTATCTCCGGTGCGGGACTTCCCATGAATCTGCCTGCACTGACAGCGGGAAGCGATACCAAGATTGCCCCCATTGTTTCCAGTGTGAAGTCTGCACAGGTAATTTTTAAATATTGGATGAAGAAGTTTGACCGTGTGCCGGATCTGGTGGTAATTGAGGGGCCGAAGGCAGGCGGACATCTGGGATTCTCATTGGAGCAGCTGGAGCAGTATGCAAGCGGTGAGCTTGATTATGATGAGGAGATTCGCGGTATTATCGCCTATGTAAAGGGCGTGGCAGCTGAGCGCGGTGTGGAGATTCCTGTGGTGGTTGCGGGCGGTATTTATACCAGAGAGGATGCAGAGCATGCTATTTTGCTGGGTGCGGACGGTGTGCAGGTGGCAACCCGTTTTGTAACGACTTATGAATGTGATGCGCCGGATGCTTACAAGCAGGCATATATCAATGCTACAGAGGCGGATATTACGCTGACTAAGAGTCCTGTGGGTATGCCGGGACGTGCTATTTTGAATCCGTTTTTGAAGCGCGCCAAGGAGGGGCAGATTCCTCACGGAAGATGCCATTTGTGCGTAAGCACCTGTAAGCCCATGGAGACGCCCTACTGTATCACAGATGCGCTGGTAAATGCAGCTCAGGGCAGAGTGGATGATGCGCTTTTGTTCTGTGGCACCAATGCATATCGGGCGAAAGGGGTTGAGCATGTGCATGATATTATGCAGGAGTTTGCATAAGGACTGAAAAAGGAGAAAGCAGCATATGATATGCTAAAGGACGTAGGATTGGAAGCGTATTATGCTGAATTATATTTGGGCAGTGATGATTATGTTGGGTGTGCTCTACGCGTCTTTTACAGGGCGTATGGAGCAGGTAACCAACGCGGCGCTGGACAGTGCAGGGGAAGCACTTTCTCTGTGCCTGACCATGGCCGGCGTAGTGGCGTTGTGGATGGGCCTGATGGAGATTGCCAAAGAAGCAGGACTGATTCAAAGGATGACCAGAGGAATCAGTCCTTTTTTGGACTTCATGTTTCCTAATATTCCCAAGAAGCACCCTGCCAGAGAGTACATAGCCACCAATATAATAGCCAATATTTTGGGGCTGGGGTGGGCATGTACACCGGCGGGATTAAAGGCCATGGAGGAGCTGGCCAATTTGGAGGCACAGCGGGGCAATCCCGGCTACATAGAAGAGAAAGGAAAAACAGCAGGCAGCCCGAGAGACCGCGTGGCCAGCAAGGAGATGTGTACCTTTTTAATCTTGAATATCTCATCTTTGCAGCTAATCCCTGTAAATATGATTGCATACAGGGGGCAGTATGGCAGCGTCAATCCGGCGGTTATCATCGGGCCGGCCATCCTGGCCACGATGATTAGTACGGTTACGGCGGTAATCTATTGTAAGCAAAAGGATCGAAAGGGCAGGTAGAGCATGAATGTACTGACACATATCTCTAATATTATTATTCCGGTATTGATATTTTTTGTGGTGGGTTACGGAATTGTATCCCATGTGAAGGTTTATGAGAGCTTTCTGAAAGGCGCGGGGGAGGGACTGCGGATCGCGGTGGATATTCTGCCCACACTGATAGGACTGATGGTGGCGGTAGGGGTTCTTCGTGCGTCCGGGTTCTTTGAGCTTATGGGCGAAGTGCTGGCGCCGGTGACAACGTTACTGGGGCTGCCGACCCAGCTTCTGCCCCTTTTGGTGGTAAAGCTGTTTTCTTCCTCGGCGGCAACCGGGCTGGTACTGGATATTTTCAAAACCTGCGGACCAGACTCCTATGCCGGGATTTTGACTTCCATACTGATGAGTTGCACGGAGACCGTTTTCTATACCATGAGCGTGTATTTCCTGGCGGCCAAGGTGACCAAGACCGGGTATACCTTAAAGGGCGCTCTGCTGGCCACATTGGCCGGGACGGTGGCAAGTGTGGTGCTGGCCGGGATGATGACGGGGTGAGATATTGCCATGCATAAATTGACAAATACCACAAGGGTATGTTATCATTAGAAGTGTACTACAATTGGGGGTTATGCCATGGAAAATGGGACAAGTATCATGAAGAAAATAGTTACTAAATGGATTGATAATCTTAATGATTTCCTTGCAAATATGAGTGCAGATGCAAATGCAAATCCTCCTGTGAACGGAACGATTATACGCTATGACGGAAGAAGAGCATACATAAAGAAAAAGCATTTTTGCTTTGAGTGCGGTGAGGAGTTGGAAACGAAAAGAAGAGAAGTCGTAGTAAATTCTCGGTCAGAAGAGGCGAAAAATTATGATTTCCAGTTTGGAGATGAATATGCTCACGGCAATATCAGATTTGTGTCGTTTTATTTTGAGTGTCCCAAATGTGGTAAGTCGTATGAGATTAAGGATTACATCAAATTAGAAAAGGTAAAAAAACGGAAACTGCAGTAAGTCCGGAGGATGTCTTATGATAAAATTATTTTCAAGGATATACAATAGTTTTGTTCAGGTGCTTAATGATGGTATGGGTGATAATCCGATACATGCTACAATTGAGCAACGTGACTGCTCTAAGGCATATATGAAAAAAAGGAAGTATTGTCTTGCGTGTGGAGAAATATTAGAGAATAAGAAGAGAGTGAAAATTGTAAACTCGCAATCTGCAGAGGCTAAGAATTATAATTTTCATTATGTAGATGGATATTACTACGGAAATGTGCGTTTTATTATTTTATATTTCGCCTGCCCTAAATGTGGTAAAGAGTATGAAGTTCGTGACTATGTTGAGTTAGAGAAAAAGTTAAAAAGAGAAAACAGGAAAAAACACCATATCGGTGAGTTGTCTCGAAGAC
>JAZQFO010000137.1:0-6179 GCA_045539535.1 Acetatifactor sp. | reverse complement strand
AGAAATGGTATTTTTCTCAAGAGACACAAATAAGCATGGCGGATTCGTATCATGCTTCTCCTGAATCTGCTTTATCTTGTACTGCACATTATTGATAATGCACACGTCCATTTGAGAAATCCCAGCTACCGGAAGAATAGCAACCAATCTGTCAATATTGCTGGATGCTACTTTAGCGCTCCAGAACCGTGTCACGCCTACCGTCTGTTCACCAAACCTTACGCCGCGGTGCTTCGTTTCCACAATTATTCTGTCCTTAACCTTGCACAAATCCAGTTTTCCACTGTTAAATGTGATAAAACTGTTATCCTGTACTCTCGGCATTCTGCTTCGCCCTCCATCTGTTCATCTGTAGAGCAATGATTTCTGAACGATAATTATTCTGGAAATCCGTAATACGACCGGCGCGTGCGTACATACAATAATCAAGCAACAGAGCCTTTTCTCTGGTCTCTTTCTCAAAATCACAATCGCCGATTTTTCCGGACAAATATTCCTTGCCACGTTCAATTATGCCGGAGAGCTTCTGAAGCTCCCCGGCGTCCATTTCCCATGTGATGTCCAGATAATTCCTTACATCATCAATCAGTGCCATACATTATCCTTCCGTCTTGGTAATGGTGATCTGATAGGTCTTGGTAGTGCTACCATCTGTCACCTTGATTTTCACTACATTATCCGCGCCGGTTGCCCAGGTGATTCTGCCACCATTTGCAACCACCTTATCATTGTAGGTAATCTCCATTGCAGCAGTTGCATCTGCTGCCATAGCAGTAACTGCATTGGACGCATCAGTGGTCTCCACGGTGTACTCAAGGGTATCAGCTGCAAAAGCAGGTGTCAGCGTGTTGTTGGAAATCTTCAAATCTGCCAAAGCTGCATTCTCAACATCGGATACGCTCGCTACGGATTCCACCTTGTAGTAAGCAGGCTGTAACTCGCTGATATCAAATACAATGAAACAGTTGTTATCCATAGCAAATCCTTTAGCGTATGCCTTAATCAGGTATACACGCTCATCCTCAAGGAAATGGTACTCATCAGAGTAAAGAATGCGACCATTATTACCGATGCCGCCACCCAGGAAGTATCTGTTTGCCATACCGAATACAGCGCGGCCAATAGGCACCTCTGCACTCTGGATGATATCCATAGGAAAAGGCAATGCGCTTACGTAACCGCCGCCGGGAGCAGGATACTGAATGCCGGGAAGTACTCTGGAATAGTAATCCGCAGGGTTCACAACCAAAATCAAATCACTTACTCTTCTGGTTTTACCATTTTCACCCACTGCCAAAATAGCTGCCTGATTACCCAACTGAATATTGTCCAGCTTGGTAATCTTCACAGGGTTCTTTGCAGGATATTCGCCACCGGTAACGGTAACATTGTCTCCTACCTGTCTCATCATACCAATAGGCATATCCTTACCGGTACCATTGATGATTCCATACTCCAAGCCATTTGCTAACGCCTCGGTAAGCACTTCTCTGACATAGGAATCCAACCATCTGGGACCCAAATCCAACATTGCCTTGCACACGGGCAGGAATGCGGAGAGCTTGTCCTGAGTTACATCCACTTCTTTAAATCCGCTGGTAAGCTCCTGCACAATTGCTGCGCACAATTTACCCCATGCTGCGGTCTGATAACCATTCATATTCATCATGATCCTGGTCAGTCCGGACAGTCCACGGAAAGTAATCTTTGCCAACAAGGGATGATTGGTCTTCAGGTCTTCAAATACCTGGTCGATTACTGTCTCAGGCATTACAACATCCAAGTTGTTCACTGCCTGCTTAGGATCTTCAGCCTTCATGGCCTCAATCACCTTCTCATAGTACTCCTTCTCCTTGGAAGTGAGCTGGCGTACGCCTCTATCTGCCAATACTCTGACATCATTCTCACCTACGCACTGCATTGCTCTTTCCATTACTGCGTCCTGAATTGCCTGACACAAGTCATTGAACGCAGCATTGTACGCCTCAGTATCGTTTGCCTGAATAGCTGCGCTCATTCTCTGCAAAATAGCTGTTCTCTCTGCCTGAATTGCATCCAAATTCTTCATAATCTTTTAGCCCTCCAACTTTCTTAAAAAATTTAATAATGTATTTACTTCCGGTGTTTGAGGTTCCGGTTCCTTTCTTGTCAAAGCCTGCATGGTAGCAAGCTGCTGTCTGAAGCTCTGCTGTTCATTCATCTGTTTCTGAACTTCCTGTAACTTCTGTAACAGTTCTTCAGGGTCCTGCTCTACCTTCTTGTTGCTCATGATTTCATCAATCAGACCATACTCCAAGGCTTTTTCCGGGGTGAGGTAAGTTTCATTCTTCATAATCTCAATGAGCTCATCCTCAGAAATCGTAGCTCTCTCCAGAAATACCTGTCGATTAGATTCCATCATGTCGTCCAGGTCATCCGCATACTTGCGCAACTGGGTAGCATTGCCGGCGCAATACATCCACATTTCATGCACCAAAGCCGTGGTCCCAAGACACATCTTTCTCACATCACAAGACTGCAAAATCAAAAAAGCGACGCTATGCGCCACTCCGTCTACAATGCCTGTCTTATGATTTGTGCACTGCTTCAAAAGATTGTAAATTGCCACACCTTCTTTCACAGAACCACCATTGGAATTAATGTGAAGTTCAATCTCGTCTCCGGCGGGAATCTCCTGAAGTTTCTCCGCAAAGTACTTAGCTGATGTCTCGGAATCATCGTATGACCAAGTTTCCCAGTTGAAATCTCCATACTGTGTCACATCATCATAGATAAACAACAGCGTCTTTTTAGCCGCCTGAACCGGCTCCATTCTCCAATTTGTTTTCTTTTGCACTTGTTTCACCTCCCTTTGTTTTCAACAAATCCTGAATAGTTGAATAATTTTTTGTAATAAAATGCTGGTCGGCCCAGTCTTCCGAAATGGCCGGCATTTTTAATACCTTGAGAATACCGTTAATGGTAAATACACCTGAGGAAATCAATTTTTCAATCGGAGTTGCAATATCCAAAATATCAATATGCTTAACAGCAAGTGTATCAATTTTGATATAATTGCCTTTTCTGATTCCCTCTGCTCCATAACGCTTTCGGTTGATTTCCGTCTGTAAAATTTCAACCAGCGGGTCCACCACAAACGTCAATAATTCGTCTACTGCTTTTCCAGTGTCCTGCACATCACCTTTTGCCAACGATGGCGGAAATGCAAAAGCCCTGGCAGTGAAATCATAGATATCATCTGCTAAGGCTTTGATGTCTCTTGTGGATTCAGAGGAATATGTTTTTACATTCTGAGAGATATCTGTATACTCATACCCATCAAAAAGCGGTAATACTGCATTTTCCTTCTCAAAGAAGTTTTTAAAATGCTTGGTCATCAGTTCATCAAATTCATCTTCAAAAAGCTCACTTTGTTCGGCTGTGGCAGAGATATTCAAAATTCCTTTTCTGCCCCGCGATCTTCTGTAGGCATCCTGCGCATGGGTCAACAGTTTTGAGTAAGCTTCATACATTCCATTGACTAACCTTCTCATATCGGTGCTATTGAGCTGAAAAAACATAACATCTGACATTGTAAAGGTTTCTGACAACGTGTATCCGTCAATTTCCACGTTACTGAACCTATGCTCTTTCAATGTAAAAACTTCTTTCTGGTAATTGTCTGCCACATATATGTTCCGCCCTACTTCGACTATCAACGCCTCGTTATTTTTGTAAAGCATGCCAATCAGCTTAAGCAGCATTGCTGGCGCATTCTGATTAGGATTAGGCTCATAGTTCCACAAATAGTATTCATCACCTTTAATCTCCTTATGGTTCATAAAGGTTTGAAACTCACATTTTACAATTGCCCCGGCAATCTTATTAATGCAGGTCCAAAAAGCCAACTCTCTGAGGTATATTTCATATAACGAACTTTGCACATTCCCATCTGCCATAATATCTTCAATGGTTACTTTTCTGTTCTTTCCGCTTTCAATTCCCAGCCATTGGATAAACCAGTTCTTTAATCCTGACACTTTTCTCACCTCCTCCTAGTATTCATATACTTGCATTTTTCGTTTGTGCGTAATTCTCCTCTGCGGCAATACATCCTCCATTGTCATGGATGCCACCAATGCCATGAATGGATCCGTCTTTCTGGACTTCGCTTCAATCTTTCCATACACAAAATTCCCGATATCAGCATCATCCTCGCTGCCAACCTTTCTTCCATACCGAATCATCTTGGTATTGTTAGTGGCCCAGCGCAGCTCCGGCGCATCTCCCCAAACAAACCATTGTCTGGCAAAGCAACTGTCAATTACGGTTGCAACCTTCATAATATCTGAAGGTCTAACCAATTTCAGGTTCTTATATATCTTCGTATCAAAACCAATCTCCTGGAGATATTTACTCAACAGCGCATACCGGAAATCATCTATTGCCAGATGCCTAATATTGTACTTTTTCTTTGCTTCCTGAATGTAATTAATCAATAACACCGGATGCACTTCTACGTCATCCACTAAAGTTAGGCGTCCCTGCTCAGCCCACTCCTTGTAAGGTACCTTTAATCTGGGAATATCCTTGGACTGCAGGCATAACCAAGAATGGCTAATATCATATCTGGTATCACCGTCTCTAAAATGCAGGTTGACCGATGCCATATCTGTAATCTTGGTATAATCGATACCGCAGGTGCAATCCCAACCGGTCAAATCAGGCAAATCCTTCTTGGTTGCTTTAATATTTTCATAGTCCGTAACCGTAATCTCATCCGCTTTCTCCGGGATATTCATTCTCTTCGTCATGAATGCCGTAAGTCTCTCCGGATGCTTTACCCATTCACGATATTCTTTGCGAATCTCATCCATTAACGCCGGTAGGTATGGCAAGGACGGATTTGCCATTTCCCAGTTGCGTTCATCATGAACCTCTTCTTTACTGTTTAAACGGCACACAAAAGGCAGCAATCCATTATCTGGATCCCCGCCAAATAAAATCCCTTCTGAAGTTTCCAATAAGTCATCGAGGGGGCCTTCCCTCACATCTCCCTGCGTGCTGTAATAAGAGCGCCGGGGATGTTTCTTTTTACCCAGGCCGGTAGTGAACACATTGATATTTTTATAATCCTCGTACTGGTGAATCTCATTAAAGATAACAATTCCAGAACGCAAACCATCTTTACCCTTCGGATTATTTGTCCTGCCCATGATAGTGGAATGTGTGATTAGATTAATCACCTTCTCCACTGTCCAATAAAAGAACTGTTTCAGTTTCTTTATCCACCGAGGCGTTTCAAAAGCCTCTATGATATCTTTGACCGGGCGCATTGCCTGATCTTCATTGTTAGCACAGATATCTACATCATAGCCTTTAATGTTATTGTACTGGCTTGATAATGCAACAGCCTCTAGGGCAATGGTTCCGTCTTTTCCGGCGCCTCGACCTATCAAACAAAACAAATCCGGCCATCTTGGTGTTCCTGAATCTCTCCAGTATGTACAATCATGCAGACCAATAACAAAGATCTGCCACGGAAATATCTTCTCATAGGGAAAATACCGGGCAAGTCCTATATATTTTGTCAACTGTTCTTGATTCACATAGATATCCTCATTTTCAAAACAGTATCGGACATGTTCCACAAGCGCCTTTACTTCCTTGGAACTCCGAATCTCTTCATCCTCGACCATTTTCATAAAGGCTTCTATTCTTTCATCACAGTTCGTCATCTTCACTTTCCTTAATGGTTTCTTTTGTAGTCAGCCCCAGCTTGTCCAAAATCATCAACATCTGCTTATTTACTGCTACCAAATCCTTAATTGACTGGTTTTGTTTTATAATTTTAGCCTTTCCGGAGGCTGATTCCGTCTCGTATGACACCCCTCTTTTGCGAATATCTGTGGCTAATTTCTTCTTGATATCGTACAGGGACATATAATCAGCGATAAGGTCGTTAAACACCGAAATATCAGCGTTTTTCTTCTTCAACTGGCTCTTCAGGCTTTCCAAAATGTCACTCTTTTTTTCTGCCATCTTATCCCACCTTTTTTTATTTTTTCTTCACGCGCGACTTCGCGCAGAATTGTCGAGTCCACCCACCGGTCACCGTAGGTCAAAATTAAAGTCCGATTTTTCGGACCGGGGGTACTAATCTCAACCTTCCTCAGTTAATGGTTTCTTTTCTCCTTCGT
>JAZQFO010000136.1:0-9071 GCA_045539535.1 Acetatifactor sp. | reverse complement strand
GTAAAGCTTGCTTATGATGCAATGACCAAGGGCGAGGGTCTTACTGCAAAGTGTGGTGTTTGCGGTATTCAGGCTTCTTATGATAAGGACGAGACTGATGAATTTGTAAAGCCTACTGTATGTGAGGATACTGCTCGCATTCAGGATGGTGATTCTGTGATTTTCTTCAACTTCCGTCCTGACAGAGCAAGAGAGATTACCAGAGCGTTCTGTGATGATGAGTTCGCAGGATTTGACAGAGGTGCAAGAAAGGACATCACTTTCGTATGCTTCTCCGATTATGATCCCACCATCCCCAACAAGGATGTGGCATTCCACAAGGTAGCGGTTACCAATACCTTTGGTGAGTGGCTGCCTGCTAACAATCTGAAGCAGGCCCGTATTGCTGAGTCGGAGAAGTATGCACACGTAGCCTTCTTCTTTAACGGTGTCGTAGAGGAGCCCAATGCAGGTGAGGACAGAGTGCTGGTGAATTCCCCTAAGGATGTTGCTACCTATGATTTGAAGCCTCAGATGAGTGCTTATGAGGTATGTGACAAGCTGACCGATGCAATTCGTTCCGATAAGTATGATGTTATCATCATCAACTTTGCGAACCCTGACATGGTAGGTCATACCGGTGTTATGGATGCGGCTGTGAAGGCTGTAGAGGCAGTGGATGAGTGTGTAGGTAAGGCTGTAGAGGCAATCAAGGAAGTGGATGGTGTAATGTTTATCTGTGCCGACCATGGTAATGCAGAGATGCTGGTGGATTATGAGACCGGCGAACCCTTCACTGCACATACCACCAATCAGGTACCTTTCATTCTGGTAAATTATGACGAGAACTACACTTTGAAAGAGGGAGGTTGTCTGGCTGATATTGTTCCTACCATGATTGAGATTATGGGTATGGAGCAGCCTGTAGAGATGACCGGTAAGTCTCTTCTTGTGCGCAAATAAGAATATTTGTGTTTAACTGGTCAAAATTAAATTTATAGTTGATATTTTGTCCAAGATATGGTATTATAGAATCTGCTTGACATTAGGAGGTGTGAAATGGGCGCATTGAAAATTGTATTTTCCGTTTTGTTTATAATAGTGTGTATTGCACTTGTCGTGTTAGTATTGATGCAGGAAGGTAAGTCTGCAGGCCTTGGCACCATCAGTGGCGCAGCAGAGACTTACTGGGGCAAGAATAAGGGCCGTTCTATGGAAGGACTTCTTGTGAAGTTGACCAAGATTTGTGCGGTAGCATTTATTCTTCTGGCAATTCTTTTGAATTTGAATGTATACTAAGAACACGTAAGACAAACACTCTTTATATAAAGAGTGTTTTCTTTCGTTTAGAGGAGTTTTTTTGATGGATGATAGAAAAGTAGACGCCAAGCGCGAAGAACGTAAAAATAAAATATGTGAACTGGTGGCGTCTGATTTCTATTCACCCATGAAAGAAAAAGAGCTTGCTATGTTTATGCAGGTTGATAAGGCAGATCGAGAGGAGTTAAGCTCCATTCTCTCAGAACTTCTGGCTGATGGCAGACTGATGCTGACGCCAAAAGGAAAGCTTGTTAAGGGAGACGGCAGTATTTTAAAGGGAACCTTTATCAGCAATGCCAAGGGATTTGGCTTTGTTGAGGTAGAAGGTCAGGAAGAAGATTTATATATTCCTGAAGATAAGACCGGAGGCGCCTTTCACAAGGATATTGTGCAGGTTGCGCTGTTAAAATCCCGGGATGGCAGACATAAAGAGGCTCAGGTTTTGAAGGTGCTGGAAAGAGGGATTACTACTTTAGTTGGTACCTACGAGCGTGGACGTGAGCACTACGGTTTTGTCATTCCTGACAATACCAAGATCCCTTGCGATATCTTTGTACCTGCGGAGCGTTCTAAGGGCGCCATGACCGGGCATAAAGTAGTGGTGGAGCTTACAAGCTATGGCACCATGGATGAGTACGGACACGGAAGAAGTCACGGACACAATCCGGAGGGACGTATTGTAGAGATTCTGGGTCACATCAATGATCCGGGAGTAGATATTATGTCTATTGTGCGGGCCTATGAGCTGCCGGTGGAATTTTCAGAAAAGATTATGAATCAGGTGGCCAGAGTAGCACAGGAGGTGTCTGACGCAGACAGAGCCGGCCGCAGAGATTTGCGGGATGTGACCATGGTGACCATCGATGGCGAGGATGCCAAGGATTTGGATGATGCAGTAAGTGTAAGCTATGATGGGGAATTCTATCATCTGGGCGTACACATTGCAGATGTGACCAATTATGTGCAGGAGAATTCTGCCCTTGATTGGGAGGCGCTTAAGCGTGGCACCAGTGTTTATCTGGTGGACAGGGTGATTCCCATGTTGCCCCATGCTTTGTCTAACGGTATTTGTTCCTTGAATGCAGGCGTAGACAGATTGGCCCTTAGCTGTCTTATGAAAATAGATTGCCAGGGCAATATTGTGGATTATGAGATTTGCGAGTCTGTGATTCGTGTAGACCGAAGAATGTCCTACAATATTGTACGGGCGCTTTTGGAGGATGAGGGACAGGAAGGCTTTTCGGAGCTTGCCGCAGAATATAAAGACTTGCTTCCCATGTTTTTGCAGATGAAAGAGCTGTCAGGTCTGCTTCGTGCCAAGAGACGTAAGCGTGGTGCGGTGGATTTTGATTTCCCGGAATGTAAGATTCGTCTGGACAAAGAGGGCCATCCCATAGAGATTAAACCCTATGAGCGCAATGTGGCTACGGATATTATCGAAGATTTCATGTTGGCTGCTAATGAAACGGTGGCGGAGCATTTTTATTGGATGGAGCTTCCCTTTGTGTATCGTGTACATGATGTGCCCGATGCAGAGCGAATTCAGAGACTGGTGCTGTTTATCAATAACTTTGGCTACTATATGAAGTCCATGGGTAAACGGGGCAGTAAAGTAGGCAGTGAAGAGGTGCATCCTAAGGAAATCCAGAAACTTCTTGAAAGCATTGCCGGAACGCCGGAGGAGGCTATGATTGCCAGACTTGCCCTGCGCAGTATGAAACAGGCCAAGTACAGTGTGATGAGTAGCGGACATTTTGGCCTGGCTTGCCAGTATTATTGCCATTTTACTTCACCTATCAGACGCTACCCTGATTTGCAGATCCATCGTATTATCAAGGAACAGCTTCGGGGACGGTTAAATGAGGGGCGGATTGCTCATTATAAAGAGATTTTGCCGGATGTGGCAGATTCTGCGTCCAAATTGGAAAGAAGAGCAGATGAAGCAGAGCGTGAGACCGATAAGCTCAAGAAAGTGGAATATATGGAAGGCTACTTGGGTGAGGAGTTTGACGGTGTAATTTCCGGTGTAACTGCTTGGGGAATCTATGTGGAGCTTCCCAATACGGTGGAGGGACTTGTGCATGTATCAAGACTTCCCGGAGATTATTTTTACTATAATGAAAGTGCTTGTGAGATGGTGGGTGAAGTTACAGGACGCACCTATAAGCTGGGAATGCCGGTGAGAGTCAGAGTGCTTGACTGTGACAGATTTACCCGTACCATAGATTTTGAACTTGGAGGAAACTAAGATGGCCAAGAAAGAGACACAAAAGCTGATTGCCAACAACAAAAAGGCATATCATGATTATTTCATAGATGAAACCTACGAAGCAGGAATTGCTTTGCATGGCACAGAAGTAAAATCCATGCGCATGGGCAAATGCAGCGTGAAAGAGAGCTTTATCCGTATTGAAGGCGGCGAGGTATTCGTTTACGGTATGCATGTGAGCCCTTATGAGAAGGGGAATATTTTCAATAAAGATCCCATGCGTGTGAAGAAACTTTTGATGCACCGCTATGAAATCAATAAGCTGGAAGGCAAAATCAAAGAAAAGGGATATACATTGGTGCCCTTGCAGGTTTACTTTAAGGAAGGCAAGGTAAAGGTGGAAATCGGTCTGGCTCGCGGTAAAAAGCTCTATGACAAGCGAGAAACCATCGCCAAGAAGGACGCCAGAAGAGAGACTGAACGCGAATTTAAAGTGCGGAATTTGTAATTCTAAAGAATCAATGAATTTTGCAGTGCATCTGTTGACTGCTAAATTTTTGATTGATATAATTTAGTTGTAAACTGAATAAGGGGTAGTAAAGGTTTCGACAGGGGTCTTGCAGCTGGAGAAGCTATCCGTATGCAATGCGTTAAATGGCAAAATTAAACTAAACGCTGAAGAAAATTTAGCATACGCTGCCTAATGGCAGCTGTCCGATCTAGAGCACTCACACTTTAGAACCCGGGCATCGACTATGTGAGAAACGACATGCGTGGCGCTCCGGGCGCATGGGCGTATAAGGGGCTACTGATTTCGGAAGGCTGTTCGTTTCCAACCGAAGGAGGGAACAGGCGAGATTAGCTCGCCAAGATAACGGACTATGATAGTAGAAGGACAGGGAATGGGCTTTTGGACACGGGTTCGACTCCCGTCTACTCCACTCTTTAGGAATCGGCGAAGAGTCGAACCCGTTGGGTTCTGACTCCCGTCTACTCCATTTTTAGTATTCTGGCAGGAGCGTTTGCTCCTGCCTTTATATTTTCAGAAATTCTTTGTAACCTTTTGATATCTCTATGCGTTCTACTATTGAAAGGCCTTTTAAGAGAAAAGACAAGCAGGAGAAGTGACTTGAATACGCAGGAATATGAACGTTTGGTGGATCAGTATCTGGACTGTATTTATCGAGTGGCTGTAAATGGATGCAGAAACGTTACAGATGCAGAGGATGTGGTGCAGAATACATTTCTCAAATTATGGGAAAGAAAAGAAGCATTTGACAGCGAAGAGTATGCCAGAAAGTGGCTTATTCGGGTGGCTGTGAACGAATGTCGTAGTTTATGGCGTTCCGGATGGAAAAGACGCACGTCATATTTGGAGGAACTAGGTGAGGAACCGGCATTTTCCACACCGGAAAAGAGTAGTTTGTATTACGCGATACATAGCCTGCCGATTAAGTATCGGCAAATTGTATATCTTTTCTATTATGAAGAATATAGTGTGCGGGAAATCGCTGTCATGATGAAGCTTTCCAAGGCTGCAGTTAAAACAAGACTTCTTCGTGCAAGACAACAATTAAAGTGTGATTTGAAGGAGGCATGGAATGAATAAGGATATGGAAAACAAGTCATACGTTCAGGAAACCTTTGGGGAGATTCATGCTCCGGAAAGCTTGCGCAGAAAGGTGATGAATATGACACAAAATGATGTAGAAAGAAAGAGAACGTTTGCAGGAAAAAGATTGGCAGTGGCTGCGGCTATAGTAGTTATATTGTTTGCCGGAAGTAACGGTGTGGTTTATGCTATGACAGGGAGTACCTGGGTGGAAAACCTGACGGGCAAAATGAATATCAATGGTGTATGGCAGGATGTGGAGTTAGAAGGTCGGGTGCGGGAGGATGGTCTAGTAGAGTATTCTAAAACGCTGGATGTGTCGGATGGAGATTCTGTACAACTTGTGGTTATTACTGAGGGCGAACCGGACTCGTTTATGGGGTGTATGGACTATCCGGTAGAACTTAGCCGAACCGAAGTAGTGGAAGAGGATGGCAGAATCTATTTTGTTGATGGTGACATGAAAATCGATATCACCGAGGATATGGAAGATGGTTATGCTACCGGTAGTTTTGATAGAGAAGGTGCGATTTGTCAATATGAAGTAAAGCAGGAACCCGGAGTTCCCGGCTGCTATGAACTGCACATTTTGAGTGAGGAGTAATTGATTTATTTTGTTCTTTGAAATATGGTTAAGAGTTGGTATAATGAAAATATAGACAAGAAAATTGATTCTGTAGGAGTATACTCATGAAATTACAAAAGAGTAAGACATTTCAATTTTTAATAAAAGTACTGATTCTTGCCATGCCTTGTATTTTAGGTACTGTTGGCTACCTTCAGTCGGGCGAGGGCTTTTTGCAGGCGTTATATAGTGGGCTACGGCTTTATATGATGGAATATGATGATGCAGAGTGGAACTTTTGGATAGAGATTGCTCGCTGGACTGCGCCGGTGGTGACAGTCAGTAGTTTTCTCATGGTGCTCAAAAACGCAGCCCAGGCGATTAAGGATTTCTTTTGCTTTTTGTCCGGTAAAGCAGTGGTAATTTACTGCGAGGATGAAGAGGAACGCCATGTTTTAAAAAAGAATATCCGAAACAGTATCATTGTGTCCGGTGATAAGGTGTACGCAGGGGCGAAGAATACAATCATTATGCTTTCCGATGACCTGGACAGTCTGGATTTCTATTTTAGAAATGAGAAAAAGCTGGAAAACAGCAATGTTTTTCTTCGTTTAGAGCAGATTGATTCCTTTTTGCTCAAGCAGAACAAGATTAAATTCTTTAACGAGACGGAGCTGATTGCCCGTAAGTATTGGAAGGAAAACAATCTCCTGAAATATCTGAATGAGGATACCTTAAAGGTTAAGATTGCTATTATTGGCTTTGAACAGCTGGGGCAGAAGCTTTTAAGCTTTGCGCTAATCAACAATATCTATGCGCCGAATCAGCAGATAGAATACCATGTCTGGGGCAAGAATGCGTCCTATGAGAATTTCTTTGCAGGGATTGACTTTATGAATGGAGATTCTGTGACTTATCATGGCGAGGATTGGGAGAAGGATTTCGAGATGTTCGCCGGATTTGACCGGATTATTGTTAGTCAGGAGCAAAATATTGAACTTCTGCAGACGCTTTTATATCTGTGTGACGAGACGGAGATTGATTACTACAATAACGGCGAGGCTGTTCTGGAGACTATTTTTGATGGCAGGATGCTTCGTTCCTTTGGTGCGTGGGATGAAATCTGGACGGAACAAAATATTATGAGTGAGGAGCTTTGCCGCCTGGGCATGGAGCTGAATTATTCTTATAGTACTAATTATTCCGAGGATTGTGATGACTATATGGCCAAGGAAAATGCCATGAAGAATCTGTGGGAGCGTCTGGATGGTTTTACCAAGGCTTCCAACCTTGCTGCTGCAGATTATCATGAGATCCGTTTGATGATTCTGAAAGCCCAGGGCAAGACGGAGGCTGACTTTAGTGAGGCGGAGCAGGAGTGGTTGAGCAAGGCAGAGCATATTCGTTGGAGTAGATTCCATTTTGTAAATCATTGGACATATAAGCCATTGGAAGGTGCCAGAAGTGACAGAAGTAAGCGGATACATACTTATTTGGTGCCTTACGAGAAGCTTTCAGAGGATGTGAAAAAAATGGACTGGGATACTATATTGCGATTGATGAAATATCAGCATTTATGATAAAATAAGAAAAAGGCATTGCCCTATGTTGGGAGGGATCACTGTGACAGATATTCAGGATATGGGTAGATTTAAAGCGGAAGGATATTCTTTTTATACAGAGAAGGATGCAGCGCTGGCAGAGAATGAGAGACGTAAGGTAGAGTATCTGGAAGCGCATTTGGATTACAATCAGCCGGAGAGTATTTTGCGTATTTATAAGAAGGCAATTGATGACAGAATCTTTAAATCACCGGTAGGTCTGCTTTTTTTGAAGAATTTGCAGGTGTATCTGTTAAATCAGCCGGAGATTAACAATGAAGACGTGGATGTAATTCCTTTGTATGTTTCATTCGAGGGTGAGTTTAGAGAGGCACCCAATCCGGCCCGTGTGCGCGTAAAACCGGAGGAGAAAAAGCCTCCTAAGAAATCAAAGGCACTGCCGATTTCGATTATCATCAATATTGGTCTGGCAGTGGCAGTGATTGCCATGTTTGCAGTAGCGCTTAATGCGGACCAGCCTAATATTTTAAATTATGAGCGTGTGTTGCAGAATAAGTATGCCGCTTGGGAACAGGAATTGACGGAGAGGGAAGCGGAAGTCCGCCAGAAGGAGCTGGAGCTTCAAATTATTTCACCGGAAGAATAGATTTCACATTTTGGACAAAAATATGTGCTATCATAAGTGAGTGGCAGGCATTAGGGCTTGCCGGACGTGAGATAGGAGTTTGGTTCAAATGGATAAACTGAAAATTCTGGTGGTGGATGATGAAAGCAGAATGCGCAAGCTGGTATCTGACTTTCTGACAAGAAGCAATTATGAGGTGCTTGAGGCCGGAAACGGCGAGCAGGCCCTGGATATTTTCTATAAAGAGAAAGATTTGGCCCTTATGATTTTGGATGTGATGATGCCGGGAGTGGACGGTTGGCAGGTGTGCAGAGAAGTCCGTACCAGCTCCAAAGTACCCATCATCATGTTGACAGCCAGAAGCGATGAGCAGGACGAACTTCAGGGCTTTGAACTGGGAGTGGATGAGTATATTTCCAAACCCTTCAGTCCCAAAATCCTGGTGGCTCGGGTGGAGGCAATCCTTCGCCGCAGTGGTCAGATGGACAAGGAAGAGGTAATCCTGTGCGGTGGTATTGAATTAGATAAGGGTGCCCACCGTGTCTGCATAGATGGGGCAGAGGTGGAGCTCAGCTACAAGGAATTTGAATTGCTGACCTACTTCATTGAAAATAAGGGATTGGCACTGTCCAGAGAGAAAATATTAAATCATGTATGGAATTATGATTACTTCGGAGACGCCCGTACCATAGATACCCATGTAAAGAAGCTTAGGAATAAGCTTGGGGAGAAGGGCGATATGATCAAGACCGTATGGGGAATAGGGTATAAACTTGAGGAATGAGTGATATGATTTTAGATTTTTATATTACTTGTAACTAGGAAAAGATGTTGTAAATATGGGATTTGTGTGAGATGACGAGTGATGTAATTTTATGAGATTATGTCACTTGTTTTTTTATTGGAAAATAATTCTGGTAACATTTTGGTAACAAATTTAGTGGAGTAAAATGTTTGGAGTGAAGATTGATAAGTAGACGCGCAGGAAAAAGAAAAGGCGTTGGAATTTTGGAGTGTGGGCGTGTGGTTGAGCGGAAAATAGGGGAATGGGAGAAATGAGAGAAACGAAAATAGAGGTAAATTGACAGATGTGGATACTTCAATTTTTGATTGATTAAAGGCACATGATTTTATACATTGCGTTCATTTTATAATGTGCTTTTCCTAAATAGATGGTGCTTCTTGAAATGATGTGATAT
>JAZQFO010000135.1:0-9843 GCA_045539535.1 Acetatifactor sp. | reverse complement strand
GCCCTCATTTTGGCATCTGCGGTGGTTGTGTCTGCCAGAGCATTCCATATGAGGAGCAGTTAAAGATCAAGGAGCAGCAGATCAAGCAGCTGATGGACAGCGTATGTGATGAGTATGTGTTTGAGGGAATCAAGGGAAGTCCGATTTACGAAGGGTATCGCAACAAGATGGAATTCTCCTTTGGCGATGAGTATAAGGATGGTCCTCTTGCGCTTGGTATGCACAAAAGAGGCAGTTTTTATGATCTGGTAACAGTAGAGGATTGCAAAATTGTAGATGCGGACTATCGATTGATTTTAAAGACGGTACGGGAGTATTTTGCAGGTCTGAATGTTGGTTTTTTCCACAGATTAAGCCATATCGGATATTTAAGACATTTGCTTGTGAGAAAGGCGTCTAAGACCGGAGAGATTTTGGTGGCGCTGGTGACCAGCTCCCAGGACCCTTGGGCAGGGAAAGAAGATGCCGGCAAGATGACCGAAGAAGAGCTGGTTGCAGGATTTCTTAAGGTACTGCGCGACTTGGAGGAAAATGGGCTTTTACAGGGCCGGTTTGCGGGAATTTTGCATATTGTAAATGATTCTGTGGCAGATGTGGTGAAAAGTGACCGCACGGATATTTTGTATGGACAGGATTATTTTTATGAGGAGCTTTTGGGGCTTCGTTTCAAGATTTCTACGTTTTCGTTTTTTCAGACCAATTCTCACAGTGCGGAGGTGCTTTATGAGACTGCACGTTCCTATGTGGGTGAGCTTGGTGGTGAAAATAAGACGGTGTTTGACCTTTATACAGGCACCGGTACTATCGCGCAGCTGATGGCACCTGCTGCCGGCAAGGTTATCGGTGTGGAAATCGTAGAGGAGGCTGTGGAGGCTGCCAAGAAAAGTGCGGCTGAAAATGGTCTGACCAACTGCGAATTCATTGCAGGAGATGTGCTGAAAGTGCTGGACGAGGTGGAGCAAAAGCCGGATATGATTATCTTAGATCCGCCCAGAGACGGCATCCATCCCAAGGCGCTGCCTAAGATTATCTCCTACGGAGTGGATAAGATTGTCTATATTTCCTGTAAGCCCACCAGTCTGGTGCGGGATTTGGAAGTGTTCTTGGACAACGGCTATGTGGTGGAAAAGGCAGTGGCTGTGGACCAGTTCCCTTGGACTACAGGAGTGGAGGCAGTGGCACTGTTGACGAGACAATAACCGGATGATTGTGCAAAGGTTGGGGAATATATATGAAAAAACATATTAGAAAAATACTTTATGGAATAATTTTATTGCTAGTTGTTCCATTATTTGTGATATATATAGTACCTTTTTTTCATCCGTTATCTTTTGAGGGAAGGAGCGTTCCCTATGAATATGTTATTTATGGAACACATGCTGAAATAGTGTCATATACAGGCCAGGAGAAAGAGGTTGTTATTCCAAAGACCTTGTTGGGGCATAAGGTAACGGTGTTGGGAGCGGAATGTTTTTCCGGAAATACTTCCATGCGAAAACTGATTATTCCGGAAACAATGGAAAGTATATCCTGTATTAATTTTTACGAATGCCCAAATCTGGAAGAAGTTATAATGCCCTACAGATTAGATGTACTGGTTTGGTTTTATAAGCTTGGTTCTTGTCACGATATCAAAAAATATGGAATTAAAGATATAGATAAATATGCTTCACTAAAACTTGGAGATGCAAGAATGATTGAAAACATTAACCGCTGGAATGAGCAGGGAATGAGTTCTTGGCTGGGTGTTGAGGATAATTCAGCTATTCATGAAGCCCTCGATAGTGATGATTTTCTGGTACATATTTATGATCAAAAAGGTGATAGGCTAGAGCATTTTGAAGATTTGGATGAAAAACGCAAGGAATTGGTTATGTTCTTGGTCTATGGAAATACTGCAAAAGGAAAGACTTGGGGAGATTATAAATATCAGGGAATATATTATGAATCTGTATTAGACATTGATCCATCAGATTTTGCTTATATGATATGGTCAATAGAAATGGGATTTGTAAAGGCAGATAGTATTCAGTTAGATTATGGTCTGGATCAAATATGGCAACAGTCGATGTGGAAGGACAATGTATAAAAGAGAAAATCATGAGTAATTTCAAACTTCTGGGGCAGCTGTACCTAGCCTTTATGCGTATCGGAGGCTTGACCTTTGGTGGCGGACTGACCATGCTGCCCATGTTAAAATATGAACTGGTTGAGAAGAAAAACTGGGTGTCTGAGGACGAGCTTTTGGACTGCTACGCCATTGGTCAGTGTACACCCGGGATTATCGCTGTAAATACGGCTACCTTCGTAGGTTATAAAAAAGCCGGTGTTGCAGGTGGGATTGCTTCTACGGCAGGAATGGTAACGCCTTCTTTGGTAATCATCACGATTCTGGCAAGCTTTTTGCAGAGCTTTATGGAGAATATGTGGCTACAGCATGCCCTGATGGGGGTGCGAGGTATCGTCTGCGCGCTGATGCTAAATACCGTGGTGAATCTGGCCAGGAAAAGCCTGACAGATTGGTTTTCTTGTGTGATTTGCGGTGTGGTGCTGGTAGTATGTCTTCTCACGAAGATTCCCACGATTTTGATTGTGGTGGTTTCTGCATTGGTGGGAATCGGTGTTGAGCTGCTTCGAGGTAAATCAGCGAAAAATACAGACAAAAAGCAGTCCCGGAAGGGAGGAGAAGCATAATGGATATGGGAACGGCGCTTTCTCTTTTCTGGGAGTTTTTCAAAATCGGATTGTTTGCGGTGGGCGGTGGTCCTGCTACTTTACCGTTTCTCATGGATTTGACCACTAAGCAGACTTGGTACACCATGGAACAGCTGACGGATATGATCGCAGTCAGTGAGTCCACGCCCGGACCGTTGGGGCTTAATATGGCTACTTATGCGGGTTTTCAGGCCATGGGACCTGTGGGCGGATTGATTGCCAGTTTTGGACTGACATTGCCCAGTGTGATTGTTATTACACTGATTGCCAGATTTTTGCAGGATTTTAGTAAGAATACCTATGTGCAGGCGGCTTTTAAGGGTATCCGGCCGGCAGTAACGGCATTGATTGGAGCTGCAGTGTTTGATCTGTGTAAGGTGTCCTTATTGGTGGAGACAGATGGGGGCATGTCCCCGGCGGTGGGCTCTGTGGTTATTGCAGTGGTGGTGTTTGGGCTTTTACAAGTGAAGAAGCTCAATAAATTTCATCCCGCACTTTGGTTTTTGGTGGGTGCGGTGATTGGTGTGGTATTTAGACTGTAAGGCTTTAGAGGGAGATGTGTATGGATACATTAGTAAAAGTGTTTAAAAATCCAATGCTTTGGGTGGCGGCGATTTATCTGTTATTTCCGGCGGATGTTTTGCCGGATGCCATACCCGCAGTGGGAAATTTGGATGATTTGGTAATTGTATTTTTGTCCTTGATTTTACAAGCTAAACAGGGCAAGAAGAACGCATAAAATCAGTGATTTAAACCCAATATCCCTAAGCAAGTTGTAGTTATTACCGAAAATTTGTGCTAGCATAAGCTTATCTTGTAAAAAATATATGGAGGTGCTTGTATGATAGACATTTTTTTCGACAAACTGTATCGCTATGACCGTAAGGAAGAGCCTTGTTACATCGGTATTCCGGTGAAAGAGGGTGAGCTGAATGATATCAGCCGGGTGGCTGTATACCAGGGAGAGAGGAATCTGCCTGTTCAGACCAAGGTGACCTCCAGACATAAGGATGGCTCTGTGCGTTTTTTGTTTGTGCGTTTTATGGCAGATTTGCCCGGTAATAAGGGAGCGGTGCTTAAGTGTGATTTGCATGGGGAAAATATTGCTTCCAAGGAGCAGACAGAAGCACCAAAGGTGCTGGTACATAAGGACGGCGCAGGTGTCTGTGTTTCTACAGAAACTGCAGAGGGTGCGTTTTCCTTTGAGGTGGCAGATGACGGAAGCCGCATTTTCGAAAAACTGAACGCTTGCGGACGTATTTATACGAAGGAGCAGTTTGTGGGTCCCCTTCTTAAGGATGGGGAGGGCAGAGAATATGCGGTTCGTCTGGATAAATGGCAGGTGGTAGAAGAAGGTCCTGTCTGTGCCATTATAAAGACCAAGGGCAGTAATGTGTCCGGTGATACCCATGTGGATTTTGAGTTGAAGCTGACTGCCTGGGCAGGCAAGCCCTGGGTGGAGGTTTCCTATCGGATTATCAATACCACGGATGCACCTTTGCATGTGGCATCTTTGGTATTTCGGCTTCTTAGAACGCCGGAATCCGTGCAGGCAGAGGGTATTGCACCTATGGTGGTGTCTGCAAAGCTGGATTCCACCGGTTGCGGAGATGTGCTGGATGAGCCTGAGTTTGGTGAGGGTCCTGTTTATCATGCCAGAAGTATCGGCGAGTTAAAGCAGGCGGAAGTTTTGGCAGATGTAAAAAATGTGCGTACCTGTGTGGGCAGCTCCAATTATAAAACAGATTTTTATCTGGGCAGAGACGGTGCTGCGGTAAGTAAGACTGTAGATGCCAAATGGCTTGTGAAGGAGGCCAACGAGCATTATGCGGAGGTAATGTACGGTACTTTTATGGCAGATTGCACGGATGAAAACGGTGGTGTATGTGCCACTGTATTCCAGGCACAGCAGAATTACCCCAAGGCCGTGCAGGCGGAAAATGGTGGTCTTTCTGTGATGCTGGTACCGGAGGATGTGGACCGGGTTGAAATGCAGACCGGTATGTCCAGAGAACAGAAATTTCTTTTGCATTTCCATAGTGCAGAGGAAGATTTTGTAAATATTGAGGATCGAAGCTTGATTTATCAGATGCCGGACAGACCTTATCTGGCACCTGAGGTACATAAGGCTTCCGGCGTGTGGCTGGATGTATTTGCAGATAAGCTCGACATTGATGTGGAGCAGAATCTGGTGGGAAGAGCGGATGGACACTGTCGTGCCTACGGTATGTTGAATTTTGGTGATTCCTACGACAGCGGCTATACGTCCCAGGGCCGTGGCGGCGGAGATCTGGTATGGTGTAACAATGAATATGACTATCCCCATGCCTGTGCGCTTTTGTATGTGCGCACCGGCATCCGGAGATTTTTGGATTATAATATAGCATCCTGTAGCCACTGGATGGACGTGGATGTGTGTCACTATCACAGCAATCCTCTGTATGTGGGCGGCCAGTGGGAACACACCGGCGGACACTGCAAAAACGGTGTGATGGTTTGCTCTCATGAATGGGTAGAGGGTCTTTTGGACTATTATCACTTTACCGGTGATGAGAGAGGCTTGGAGACGGCTCTGGGTATCGGAGACAATGTACTCAGACTGTTAAATACACCTTTGTATGCAAAGGTGGGTGAGGCCAATGCCCGCGAGACCGGCTGGGCTCTTCGTACCTTGACGGCACTCTATGTGGAGACCAGAGATGAGAAGTGGCTTACTAAATGTGGTCCTATTTTGAATGATTTTAAGGTATGGGAAGAGCAGTACGGTTATTGGCTTGCACCTTATACGGACAATACTTTGGTGCGTGTGGGCTTTATGATTTCCATTGCGGTGGGCAGTGTAATGCGTTACTACAGAGAGTTTCCCGAGCCTGAGCTTAAGGCTATGATGCTTCGGGCAGTGGATGATTTGATTGAGAATTGCTATATGGAGAAGCTTGGATGCTTCTACTACAAGGAATTGCCCAGTTTAAATCGTTTGGGCAACAATCTGCTTTTGCTGGAGGCGCTGGCTATTGCCTATGAGCTTTCCGGCGATGAAAAGTACTTAAAGCCCGGTCTGATTACCTTCAAAAAGGCGATTCAGTCCCCTAATCCCGGCGCGGTGGGCGGCAAGAAGATTGTAAATGATGCAGTGGTGGTAGGCACCGCCAGCAGCAAGAATTTTGCCCAGAGTATGATTCCCATGGCTACTTATTACAGAGCTGTGGCAGAGAGCGGTCTTTGGGAAAACTAATTGCATCCTATCAGAAAGTTTTGTATAATAGAACAATCAAATAAGAATTGGAGAAAGAGCATGTTAGAAAGATTTTATCCCGATTGTGAGGCGGACAGTGCCTATGAAATTGATTTTGAGGCATTGTACCGAGAAGGATATCGGGGTGTGATTTTCGATATAGACAATACGCTTGTGCCTCATGGGGCGCCGGCTACAGAGGAGGCGAAAGCATTCTTTGAACGTCTTAAGAAAATCGGTCTTTCTACCATGCTCTTGTCTAATAATAAGGAGCCTCGCGTAAAAAGCTTTGCAGATGCGGTGAAAAGTCCTTATATTTATAAGGCGGGAAAGCCTGCAAAGGGCGGATATGAGCGCGCCATGGAGCAGATGGGGACAGATGTATCTACCACGGTCTTTGTGGGGGATCAGCTCTTTACGGATGTGTGGGGAGCCAAGCGTATGGGTATCCGCAATTTCCTGGTGAAGCCCATTCATCCCAAGGAGGAGATTCAGATTGTGCTGAAGCGCCATCTTGAGAAAATCGTACTGCGTTCATATCACAAATCTAACCATAAGAGAGGAACTTCAAAATGAGGGAAATAGACGGACATACAAGGACCTGCGGACTGATTGGCAATCCGGTGGAGCATACGCTTTCGCCGGTTTTACATAATACTTTGGCGGGGCATACCGGACAGAATCTGTGTTATGTGCCTCTTAAAGTGGAGAATGGATGCCTTGAGGCTGCAGTGAAGGGGGCCTACGCGTTAAATTTCCTCGGCACCAACGTGACGGTGCCTTACAAGAGCGATGTGATTCCCTATCTGAAGGAGATTGATCCTCTGGCCAAGCAGATTGGAGCGGTGAATACTCTGGTGCGCATAGACGGCGGTTTTAAGGGCTACAATACGGACATGCCGGGACTTTATCGCGCCATGCTCTCTGACGGCGTGACTATCGAAGGAGAAAAGGTATTGATCCTGGGCGCAGGTGGTGTGGCAAGAGCCGTGGCTGTGCTTTTGGCGGATAAGGGTGCGGCAGAGGTGATTTTGTTAAACCGTACTGTGGAAAAGGCACAAAATATAGCAGATGAAGTGAATGCGCTGACCGGAAGAGATTTTGCCCGGGCAATGGCCAATGCAGATTATGACAAGCTTCCTGCGGGAGAGAAATATCTTGTGATTCAGGCCACCAGCGTGGGCATGCATCCCCATGATGAGGATGTGGTGATTGCAGATGAGACTTTTTATGAGAGAGTACATACCGGATATGACTTGATTTTTAATCCCTCCAAGACCCGGTTTATGCAGTTGGTAGAGCAGGCGGGAGGCAAGGCTTACAATGGCGCCAAGATGCTTCTGTATCAGGGCGTGATTGCTTACGAGCTGTGGACGGATACTTCCGTATCTGACGAAGAGGCGCAGATTGCCTACAGTGCCATGCAGGCAGCCGGAAAATAAAAGCGTAGAGGAACGTAACATGACAGAGCACAACAAAGGAAAAAATATTATTCTGATTGGTTTTATGGGATGCGGTAAGACCACTGTGGGACTTCGCCTGTCCTATAAGCTTCGTACGCCGGTGGAGGATACGGATAAGCTGATTGAGGCAAAAGAAGGACGTGCTATTAAAGATATTTTTGCTACGGACGGGGAAGCGGCATTTCGTGAGATGGAAACCAAGATGCTTCAGGAAATCAGCAAGAGAAGCTATGGCAGAATACTGTCGGTAGGGGGCGGAACTCCGGTACGGGAGGAAAACAGGACACTTCTTAAAAAGTGCGGCACCGTGATTTATCTGCGTGCCAAGGCGGAGACAATCTATGAGCGTCTGAAAAACGATACCACAAGACCCCTTTTGCAGTGTGAGGACCCTCTTTCTCGTATCAAAGAGCTGCTGGCAGCCCGCAGTGAGGCTTATGAAAGCTGTGCAGATATCATTGTGGATGTGGATGACTGTCAGATGGAGGATGTGCTCGCTAAGATTTTAAGTCAATTAAAAATAGGTGAGGAGAAGAAGATGAAGCTTTTGGTGATTAACGGACCTAATTTAAATTTCCTTGGTATCCGTGAAAAGAGTGTTTACGGCAATCAAGATTATCAGTATCTTTGTGATATGATTCAAAATAAGGCGAAGGAGACCGGAAACGAGATTACCGTCTATCAGTCCAATCATGAAGGTGCTATCATTGACAGGATTCAGGAGGCTTATTTTGACGGTACGGAAGGAATTGTGATTAATCCGGGAGCTTACACTCATTACAGCTACGCTATCCGCGATGCCCTTGCAAGTATCGTGGTGCCCAAGGTGGAGATTCACATTTCTGACATTACCAAGAGAGAGGAATTCCGCAAGATTTCCGTGACAAAGGAGGCCTGCGATCATCAGATTTACGGACAGGGCCTGGACGGATATTTGCAGGCCATTGACTATATTTTGAACAAAAACAAGGGGTAAAATACAACTTTTCCCAAATTTCCAAAAAAAACAGTTGAAATAGGGCATTTTTTATATTAAAATGTTAAAGAATTATATCGTGAAAATTTAGGAGGAATATACTATGATTTCTGCAGGCGATTTCAGAAATGGTATTACCATTGAGTTTGACAACAATGTTTACCAGATTATTGAATTCCAGCATGTAAAACCCGGAAAGGGCGCAGCTTTCGTTCGTACAAAGCTGAAAAACGTAAAGAGTGGCGGTGTTGTGGAGAAGACTTTCCGTCCTACTGAGAAGTGCCCTCAGGCGCGTATTGATAGAAAAGATATGCAGTATCTGTATTCTGATGGAGATTTGTTCTACTTCATGGATACTGAGACTTATGATCAGGTTGCTCTCAACGCTGATACCGTTGGTGATGCTCTGAAGTTTGTAAAAGAGAACGAGATGTGTAAGGTTTGCTCCCACAACGGCAGTGTATTCTCCGTTGAGCCTCCTTTGTTTGTTGAGCTTGATATCACTGATACCGAGCCCGGCTTCAAGGGTGATACCGCTACCGGTGCTACCAAGCCCGCTACTGTTGAGACCGGCGCTTTGGTATACGTTCCTCTTTTCGTAGAGATGGGCGACAAGATCAAGATTGACACCAGAACAGGTGAGTATCTGTCTCGTGTATAAACAGCAGTAATCTTTTCTATATATAGTTTAGATGCAAATGTAAGACAATGGACATGCTTTCGCATTATGTGAAAGTGTTCATTGTCTTTTTGTTTACTAAAATTCAAGAAAAGAGGAAAAATATGAAAGCCAAAAAAACAATCTATACCAATACAGACATGAAAATTCCCCAGGACAGAGCGGGGGAGAAGCATAAGGAAATAAAGGGCGGAAGGACATCCTGTACGGATATCCGTAAGTTTGCCGAGATGGTAAGCCGGGCGGTATCTGAGGAGCTGGGAGATGTATACCAGGTTAAGCTTCAGGAGGTGATCAAAAACAACGGAATTGTACTGCAGGGGCTGATTATTCTGGGAGAGGACAGCAATTTGTCTCCTACCATCTATTTGAACTCCTTTTTGGAAGCCTATGAAAATGATATCCCGTTGGTGGATATTGTGGCGAGAATTTTGGATATTTACAGAAGAGAGGTGCCTGCCGGCAATATTGATATGAATTTCTTCCGGGATTTTGAGCAGGTAAAGGAGGGGATATGCTATAAATTAATAAGCAGAGAACGGAATCATGCATTGTTGGAGCGTGTTCCGCACATTGATTTTCTGGATTTAAGTATCTGCTTTTATTATGCGTATAGAAGCGAAGAGCTGGGGGATGGTTCTATTTTGATCTATAACAACCACATGGAATATTGGCAGTGTACTATGGAGGATCTTCTGATCCAGGCACGCAACAATACTCCGAGGATTTATCCGGATCAGCTTACCAATATGGGAGAGGTGCTGGATTCCTTGAT
>JAZQFO010000134.1:0-4139 GCA_045539535.1 Acetatifactor sp. | reverse complement strand
TTTGTCTTCCTAAGACCGCTTGGCCTCCGACTTGACGGTAGGAGACCACTCCTGCCTGACTGCCTGAGAGAACTGCCAAATGATCCACAAGTGGGAGTAACCTTCAATTCCACGAAGTGCATCAGGATTACGAAATTCCGGCTCAAAGACGATAGTGGATTCCAATTCATCAACCAATCCGCTCTGTCGGGGAATTCCAAATTTAGTGGGGAAGTCGCTGCGCATTTTGGCGATAACCTGTATGTTGAGATTCTCCATTTCAAGTACCAACCTTTCGGAAGCAAAAGCTGACAGCAAAGCAAAGGCCTAAAATGAGTGAAATGGCAGCGCCGGCAGATGCTCCTAAATAATAAGAAACACACAGTCCTCCGATTCCCGCAACCAATGCCAACAAAACGCTGATGATATGGTACTGCCGGAGATTTCTGGAAATGTTTCGTGCAGATGCACCGGGCAGAACAAGAAGTGAGTTCAAAATCAAAAGACCAACCCAGGAAATAGCCAAGGTGACTACCATGGCAATGGCAACGGTGAATAATGTTTGGGTTTGCCAGATTTTAAAGCCTCTGGAGGAGGCCAATTGCGGGTGAATGGAGACCAATGTAAGGCGATTACTAAACAGAACCCAAAATACAATGACTGCAATCAATACCAGGGCAAGCAGACCGATCTGACTGGGCGTTACAGACAGAATATCGCCGATAAGATACTTGTTGTATTTCGTGAAGCTGGAGCCGCCGAGCGTAGCAACGAATATGCCCAAAGCAACGGCGGTGCTGGAAAAGACACCAATCAGCGTATCGGCGGCATGATTGCTGCGGCTTCTTACATAAGAAAAGAGTAGCGCGAAAACAACGGAGAAAAGGACTGCTACCCATGTAGGAGCGGCAATACCGCAGATACAACCGATTGCAATGCCGGTAAAGGCGGAGTGTCCCAATGCATCCGAAAAAAAGCTCATCTTACCTGTTACAATCATGGTAGAGAGCAAACCGAACAGGGGAGCAAGTAACAGAATTGCCAATAAGGCATTTTTCATAAAGGTCCAGTGGAACATCTCAAATGGCAGCACATCCCAAAGATGATACCAAAGCTCAATCATTTGGAGGCCCCCTTCCTGTGGAACACTTGGCAGAAGCCATCGCTATTAAGAACATCTTCCGCAGAACCTTGTGCGATGACAGCATGATCAATTAATACCACATGGTCTGCATAGCGGGGAAGCATACCAAAGTCGTGGGTTGTCATGAGGATAGAGAGGTCATAATCTTGACGCAGTTCATCTAACATGTCCATGAGAGTTTCCATGCCCTCCACGTCCACACCGGACAATGGCTCATCTAATATTAGAATATTGGGCACAGGATCCAAAGCCAAAGCCAGGAGAACACGCTGCAATTCACCGCCGGAAAGGGTTCCGATTCGTTTATCAATCAGGTCTTCTCCGTGTACACGCTCCAGACAAGAAACGACATGAGTACGGAAAGCTTTTCCGAGTCCCATAAATGCTGGCCGCTTACTCATACAGCAGGAAAAGAGATCCGCAACTGTGACCGGATCACCGGGATCAAAGGTAGGACTTTGGGGGACATAGCCGATCCGGGCTTTTCGTGTTCTTTGACCGGGGACGGAGAAGGAAATGACACCTTCGTATTCTCGGTCTCCGAGTACAGCCTTTAAAAGGGTGCTTTTACCGGCACCGTTAGGTCCGATGAGGGCTACGATCTGACCGCAGTGCAGGTGCAAATTGACATCCCGGAGAATGGAGTCTTTACCGATTCTCACAGATAAATCCTGTATTCTCAGGCAGCAGGAATGACCGCAGGAGCCGCCGTGTGTACCAATATTCATGAAAGCGCCTCCTTGATAGTATCAATATTGTGGTACATAGCATCAAAATAGCTCTCGCCAGCCATGGCCATGTCAAGGGTGTATACACCAACGCCGGTTTCTGCACAGATAATGCCGGCGCATGCGTCACTGCCGCTTTTCTCAGTAAAAACTGCGGGTAACCGATGGGCATCAATTAAGTCAATCAATGCAATAATCTCTGCAGCGGATGCTTCGCTGCCGGATTCTTCCTCGATAGCTTTTAGAATCTCTAAATCGAAGCTTTCTGCAAAATATGCAAATCCATCGTGGAAAGTAATCAGCTCACGGCAAGCAATTTCTGAAAGCTGATGAACACCATACTCCTGCAATTTTTCCAGCTCCAAAAGTAAGTTGTTAAGATTGCTTTGGAAAACGTCACTATATTGAGGATAATTCTTTATCAGTCCCTCGCAGATGTTCGTTGCCATGATCGCAGCGTTTTCGGGAGAGAGCCAAATGTGGGGATCCCGCTCATGGTGATGAGAATGGTCCTCTTCGTGATCTTCATGGGAATGTCCACCCTCATGAATATGGGTATTGGTTGAGCAGTCGATTGTAAATTGAGCAGAAGATAGAGCGTCTTCCAAGAATTCCTCAAGACCGGCGCCGGAGAGAATTATGACTTCCGCATTTTCAATCATTCTCATTTGCGATACCTGCAGGGTATAGTCATGCAAACAGGAGACGTTTTCCGTAACAAGTCTTCCAACTGACAAAGGCGAGTCTTTGGTGATGTTTGTTGTGAATTCATAAACGGGCAAAGTGGTAGCGACAATCTCACAGGAATTCTCATTTTTACTGCAAGATGACATCAATAAGATAAACAAAATTAGTAATAAAACAGATAGCTTTTTCATAGTACCATCCACGCAAAATCATATTTACCTACAATATATCATACCACATTTGTCAAGAAAAAAGGAGACTGCAAAGCAGTCTCCTTTTCGATGTGTATGGTAATATTAGTGATTCTCCATCCAGTCGTTGACCTTAGTCTTAGCCAGGCGCAGGATATCCTCGGTGGGATAGGGAGAAGTCTCGCCGCCCATTACATGCAGGAAGTACAGGCCACCGGGGGTCTGGTACAGGTTTTCCTCATAACCAGCGGGATCACCAAAAAAACCACAGGTGTACTTCTTGACCAAAGTAGCGGTCTCGGTATCGTACTCCTTCTTGCAGATGATCTTCTTCATGAAAGCAACTCCTTTCTTTTGTAGATGAGAACGGTGACAATTATACATCAAAATATTGGAATTTCAAGCGAATAAAGTGCTTTAGCTAACTTTTTACTTATTTTTCAGCGCTTGAGTCAATATTGCACAAATGAAGCACACCTAAAATGTGCAGAATGCACAATGAAAAAACCTGGACTGAGGTGTATGAGTATGGTATCATAAGGAAAAGGTGGTGAAAATATGCGGGATTTTCCTATATTTACAACTGAAAATGGAGTGGGAAGTCTAGTTTTAAAGGAGATTCCGTATCGTGGAGTCGCATATATTACGATCCGGGATTCCTCTGAACCGGCAGAGTTCCTTAATGAGTGTGCTGATTTTTGCCGTGCAGTCGGTGCGCAGCATGTATATGCTTCCGGTCATAGTATTTTGGAATCTTATCCTGTTTACACCAGTATTGTTCAGATGTCGGCTTCGACAGAATTCATTCCAGAAACGGATGCCGCCCTCTTTCCTGTAACGGAGAAAACCGTATCCCGATGGAAAGACATATATAATGAAAGAATGAATAATGTAGATAATGCATCCTATATGTCTGATCAAACTGCTTTGGAATTGCTTAAGAAAGGCAATGGCTACTTTGTACATAGAGATGGGGATCTGCTTGGAATCGGTATCGCAGGAGATGATAAGATTGAATGCGTCGCATCCTATAAGCGGGGCGCTGGTAGAGACATAGTCTCTGCTCTGACCCATGCTCTGATGAGTGACAGCGTTGTGTTGGAGGTTGCCACTACAAATAAGCGTGCAATATCCCTATATGAGTCCATGGGATTTATCTGTACAAGAGAAATTTCAAAATGGTATAAAATTAATTAAGATGTCAAGGAAAAATACTTGACAAACCATCATCTTTGCTGTATTATACTTCAGGTGTCAAGGAGAAGACCTTGACGGAGGAGGCAACCATGGACGCATTACAAATGACTTTGCTCTTTGATTACTATGGAGAGCTGCTGACGGATCGTCAGCGTATGTGCTTTGATCTGCGTCATAACCAGGATTTGTCTCTGGCAGAAATCGCCCAGGAGC
>JAZQFO010000133.1:0-2127 GCA_045539535.1 Acetatifactor sp. | reverse complement strand
GATGATGACGGGGATGATTATGACTATGATCCCAAGATGGAGAAATTAACCACCATTCTTGCAGTAGTGGCCGGTATTATCATCCTGATTATCTTGATTATATTGGCAAGTAAGCTCTTTGGCAGCAATAACAATAAGCCCGGTAATGGCAGTAGCGGTCCTATTATTTCTGAGGAAAGTTCTAATGCGCCGGTTACCATTCAAATGCCCAATGTGTCCGGTATGACACTGGAGGATGCCAGAAATACCCTTAACAGTCAGGGAATTTTGACTGAGGTGGAGTATCAGGAATCGGATGTCATTGATGAAGGCGTGGTTATAAGTGCCAATGTTACCCCCAAGTCCAGTGTGGAGGTGGGTAGCACAGTAATTCTTACTGTCAGCGCAGGGTCTCAGGGCGTTGAGGTAGATACGGTTACCGGATATAGTTTTGAAGAGGCTTCCTCTAAGCTGGAAAGTCTGGGCTTTTCTGTAAATAAGGCAGAGGCTTATTCTGATTCTGTGGAGGCGGGACTTGTAATCGCACAGTCCCCGGCAGGCGGCACAAAGGCGCCGAAGGGAAGTATGATTACGCTTACAGTAAGCCTGGGCAAGGAGCAGACTAAGATTCAGGTTCCTAAGTTTGTGGGACTGACGGAGGAGGATGCTACTTTTGTGGCCATTGAATCCGATTTGGAAATTGGCAGTATTGCAGAAGTATACAGTTCAGAATATCCCAAGGGATATGTTTGTTATCAGAGTTATTCCGAAGGAACTTATGTAGAGCCGGGCACCAAGATTGATATTAAGGTCAGCATGGGTGCAGGTGAGGTAAGCTATAAATGCAATGCAAGTATCGCGGCGCCTACAAAGGCGGAGGCTCCCGACTATGTCAGCGGGACAGAGGTAAGCATTAAGCTTGTTACAGATGACGGTCAGGTGCTTTTGGATACAAGGACCAGTACCTTCCCTCAGGCGGCCAATTACTATGGTTTGACTGCTTCCGGCGGAACTATTACCATGACCTATAAGGTATCGACGGCAGGAAGTACTACGATAAATCCTGAGACCGGCGAGGAAGTGGTTGTGCCCGGAGGAACAGAGGAAAAGAGTTTTACCCGAAGAATTGAGTTTGAACAGGAATAGTTTATGCAGGGGAAAATTATCAAAGGAATTGCAGGGTTTTATTATGTGCATGTGACGGCTCCCAATGGAGAGGGCTGTGTTTATGAGTGTAAGGCCAAGGGTGTATTTCGCAAGGACAACAAAAAGCCTCTTGTAGGGGATGATGTGGAATTGGATGTGCTAAGCGAAGAGGAGAAGCTGGGGAACATTACCCGGCTGCTGCCCAGGCATAGTGAGCTGATAAGACCTGCGGTGGCAAATGTGGACCAGGCACTGGTGATTTTTGCCATCAGGAAACCCCAGCCCAATTTTAATCTGCTGGACCGGTTTTTGATTATGATGGAGCAGCAAAAATTGCCCACTATAATCTGCTTTAACAAGCTGGACATTGATGAAGACGGGCAGGGCGAGGAGTACAAGAAAATTTATGAAAGTTGCGGTTACCGGACCCTTTTGGTTAGTGCAAATGAAGGAAACGGTGTGGAAGAGCTGAAGGCTCTGTTGGCAGGCAAGACCACCACAGTGGCAGGCCCCAGCGGTGTGGGTAAGTCTTCTTTGGTAAACTGTTTTCAGGACAATACAAAGATGGAGACCGGCAGCATTAGCAATAAAATAGACAGAGGTAAGCATACTACCCGTCACACCGAGCTGATTGCAGTGGCGGAGGATACTTATATATTGGACACACCGGGATTTAGTTCCCTGGGGATGTTTGGCATGGAAAAGGAGGATCTGGCATCCTTTTATCCGGAGTTTGCCGAGCATGAAAAGTATTGCAAGTTTGCAGGCTGTGCCCATATGGCAGAGCCGGTATGCGGCATAAAGGATGCGGTGGAGGAGGGAGAAATCCCCAAGCTGCGTTACGAAAATTACAGATTGCTGTATGAAGAACTAAAAGCAGAAAGAAAGTATTAAAACAAAGAACGAAGAGATAGGAGAATTTAGAATCATGAAGCTTGGAATCGTAGGTCTTCCCAACGTAGGAAAGAGTACTCTTTTTAATTCATTGACCAAGGCGGGAGC
>JAZQFO010000132.1:0-5922 GCA_045539535.1 Acetatifactor sp. | reverse complement strand
CCCTGCGATGGGGGTGCGAAAGCTGTGCGGGCGACCGCAAGGGTCGCCCCTACGCTCCATCCGCTCTGCTTCGCACGCCTCGGGCGCTTAAATTCGATGCATGGCGTTGAAGATATCTTCTCTCTGGATGCGGATAGACAGGCCCCGCTCCTGACCGGCATCGGCCAGAATATCGGCCATGTCGCCGATGGAGGTGGAGCAGGCGGAGGTGTCCACCAGCATGACCATGGTGAAATACTCCTGAAGAACGGTCTGGGTGATGTCCAGGATGTTGATGTTGTGCTGGGCCAGCAGAGAGCAGACGGCGGCGGTGATGCCTACCTGATCCTTGCCGATGACGGTAACGATAGCTTTCATAGTGTAAGTACAGTCCTTTCTGTTCAGTTGATCTCGTCCAGCGTCAGCTCGAAGCCGGGCAGGAAATGCTCCATAAAATACTGCAGTGCGGGCAGGGGGTTTTCACACAGGGCGGCATAGGTCTGTTCTTTGGCTTTTTTGAACTCGGTATTGCCTGCCTTGAGCTCCTCCACACACTTGATGTAGGCGGACAGCTTGTCGGCGGCCTTGACCAGCGCATGGACCTCCGGATCGGGCATGGTCACTGCGTCATCAAAATCGGCCCGCAGCTCTTCGGGCAGCATGGACAGCAGCCGCTGCTCCGCCACTGCCTCCACCTGCTTGTAGGCGGAACGGATGTCCGGGTTGTCGTACTTGATGGGGGTGGGCATGTCGCCGGTGAGGATCTCACTGGCATCATGGTACAGGGCAGCCACCGCCACCGAACCCGGGTCGATCTGACTGCCGTAGAAGCGGTTCTGGATGACAGTCAGAGCATGGGCCAGCACAGCCACCTGATGGGAGTGCTCCTGAATGTTTTCCTGAAAGGTATTGCGCATCAGGCCCCAGCGGTTGATATACCGCATCCGGGACAGCATGGCAAAAAAGTGGTGGGACATAAAATAGCCTCCTTTGCTGGGCTTCAGATGATTCTACCACAGGGGGCAAACGGTGTAAAGGGGCAGTGGTCGGACTGCTCCGCCGGCATGGCGCGGGAGCGTATCGTTCTGAACAGCATTATACAGGAACTGCGGGTAAAAAGGCAACCGGAGGGGTAGGGAAATGTGAGTGCAGTGCAAAAAAACGGGAGAAATCGCGTGTCCCTTTTACCTTTTGTGTTGATGGCAAAATACGGGTAAAATTCACCAAAAGCCTACCCCAGATACCCCAAATTCCAGAGGATACCCGATTTTTAGGGTATCCTCTATCTTTTTATCTGCTGTCCTAAAATCTAGCTTGCTGGTATTCAAAAGAAAATTGATTTTTAGGAGAACGAGCAGAATGGAAGATTTCTTCGACAGGCTCCAAGCCGTACTAGGCAATAACTTTTCAAAATATTCCAACTCGGAAGTCATAACTCCGCTGAACATCGTAAAAGACATGGTAGACCTTCTTCCTGCTGATATATTCAAGCCAGAAGCCAAGTTTCTTGATCCAGCAGTAAAGTCTGGGCGATTCTTAGCTGAGATTTATAGAAGGCTATTCAATAGTCCCCTACTGTCGCACATGGATGAGCAGTTCAGACGGCGACACATACTTGAAAACCAGTTATACGGCCTTGCTACTTCTGGGACAGCTGCCACCATCGTGAGAAAGCAACTCTATGATGACCCAACGATTGCAGGGAATATTGTTTATATAGACCGTTACTTAACCTTGATGGCAGACAAAGGAACAGATTTTCACAAGCTGATAGAAAAGGAGTTCGGACAGATGAAGTTTGATGTGGTCATTGGAAATCCACCGTACAATGATGATGAGAGCAGAGGAACTATAGGTAGTGGAAATGCCATATACCCTGCTTTCATGCAACAAGCAAGAGAAATAGCATCAAAATACATTTCATTAGTTGTTCCGGCAGGATGGATGCTACAATACCCAATGGGGGTTAAACATAATGTGATAGACTCTTTGCGCAAAGATAATAGAATTATACAGTTGCATGATTTTAGAGACAGTAAAGATGTATTTGAAAATGTTAGCATACCTAATGGTATTTGCTACTATTTAGAAGATAAACTTGACACAAGTGGGGTCTGTGATTTCTATGTGCACAGCAAGAATAAAATAGAAATCTTACAAGGAGTGAAGTTATACAATGAAAGCTCTGGTGTGATTTTTAGGGACAAATACATCATAAAAATAGCTGATAGAATTACTGCTGTAGAGGAAAATTACAAAACATTCAGTCAAGTATGTGCAGGGGCAAAGCATCATTTTGATGATGGTGCAAGTGTTATGACCTCCGTTTGGTCAGATTATTCTTCGGTAAAAACCAAAGAGAACAGTATTCAATATTTTGTTAAAGCTAATAATAAAGTACATAAATATAGTTGTACGGAGATTGAAACTTCGGGGATGCCTAATGTGGGATATGGTTGGGTAAGCAAAGACCAAATTCCCAAAAACGCAGATGATTACTGCAAGCACAAGCTAATAGTTGGGCAGGCTTTTACTGCAGGAAGTCCACAGGTGATAGATATTCCGGAGTACATTGGAAATAATTCTGTGTGTTCTCAATCATACATACCGATTTTTAGCCCAAACAACACTAAAGATGAGTGCTTAAATATCGTGCAGTATATGAAAACACAATTTTTTAGGTACTTAGTAAATTGTATGAAAACAGGTCAAAACTTAGGAAATCAAGTTTATTCGCTGGTTCCGATACAGGACTTTACATCAAACTCCGATATTGACTGGTTTCAGTCCGTTGCCGACATAGACAAGCAACTCTACAAGAAGTACGGACTGTCGCCAGAGGAGATAGAATACATCGAAAATACCATCAAACCAATGGAATAATGTTGAAAGCACCCTTTCGAGGGTGCTTTTTCATTTGTTCATTATAGTAAACAAATGGGAAGTCTTGTTTTTAGACAGAAGTAACAAACTTTAGAAATTGATTTCTTAGTAAATCAAAAAACACGTCACTACGTCTCAAAACCAATCGACAGACGTTCCAATCCACGCAGACACGTCCCTAAAAGTGAATACATCAGTCCTGTTTCGAGCCACCTATTTGCACCACTAAACTCGAAGTTAGTAGGAAGTGTACTTCAAAAGAACGAAGTAACTACTTCTACAAAGGAGGACATACGTATGTCCGAAGACATCATCTTTAAGGGTTGTAAGACAGGCATTGACTTTGAGAACACGACCGTAGACTTTCTTAAGAAGGCGTGGCTCGATGCTCACAAGACTGGTAAGAACGATGGAGGCATTGATATTGTAGCCACTACGTCCATTAACGGAACTGAGCGTAAGTACTACATCCAGTGCAAGTACTACAACAAGACTGTGGGCAAGCACCCCGTTCAGGAGGTTTACGCAGGCAGTAAGTACTACGAGGAGACATCTGGTAAAGGTTATCCCGTTCTCATCACTAACAACGCAGTCACTAGAGAAGCAAGGCTGTATGCCAAGCGTTTGGGTGTTGAGATCATCGCCGATGCAGAGTGGACAGAGATCAAGCAGGTAGCCAAGGATGGACAGGTAACCAACCCCAATCAGAACCACGGACTACTGGGATTGATTATCTCCGCTTCGCTGAAACAAGCGCAGAACCCGCAGGCAGATGAATACCTCGCAGCTTCTCTTGCCGAGCCTGACTACAATAAGGAACCGGCGGACAATGAGGAGTTGATACTCAAGGTCATGGACGATTTCGATGAAGCTGAGGAGGATATCAAGGAATCTGCCCGACTGTACCAGAAGGCTACCCAGTATCAGCAGAACGCATTGAACAAGCATAGGGACGCTATCATCCGACATCTCAAGTATGGTTGAAGGGAAAACGTTGGTGACGTGAACAACCAACTAGGGGGAGATTTAACCATGGCTGTGATAGACAAGATGTTTAGTAATCTGGACAGCCTAACCGTTGAGGAGATAGAGGAACTACAGTCCAGATTGGATGCTGTAAAATCGAGCCGTGTAAACGCAGAGGATGTTAAAGGTTTACTGACTGTGAACGGCAAGGCAGTAGCCTGTCCTCATTGTGGACAAACAGAAGTTGTAAGGTTTGGTAAGAAGGACGGCAAGCAACGCTATAAGTGCAAAGACAAGTTGTGTGGTAAAACATTCATGCTGACAACCAACACCATGTTTACACATACCAGATTAACTCGTGAGCAATGGCTGGAATTGCTGAGAGGAATGGTAGAAGGGCTGAGCATCAATAAGATTGCCGACAACATTGGAATGAGTGGAAAGGCAGTCTGGTACAATGAAAAGAAGGTCATGTCCGTCTTAATGAAGGTCTTTGGTGAGCAGGACGATTTCATAGATATCGCAGAATGTGACGAATACTCCGTACACCTATCCTTCAAGGGCAAGCGCGACCCAGCTTTCTTCATTTACAAGCTAGGCAGGTTCCCAAGGCACAACTATACCTATGCTGAGAAGGTGGAGTATCTAAAGAAGGCAGGCTTCTGGGATGACTTGCAGAAGGATCCGAAGGCATTAGAGCAACTGCTACACGGTGATTCCTACCTTGCCGGAACTAATAAGGACAGCGTCTGCATCCTCACCGCCAAGGACAGGAGTGGTAATCTGTTCGCCAAGCCGGTCTGTGTCGGAACTATGGAGAGGTATCATCTGAACAAGCATATGGATACCCGCTTCGCCGAGGATGCTATCTTGGTGACCGACTGCAACAACACCTACGATTGGTTTGCAGAGTACAGGAACATTCATCACGAGCAGGTGTTGGCAAGCAAGCACGCCAAAGGCCCGTACAATCTGGCTCGTATAAACGCCATACACTCTAATCTGACCGCCTACTGGTCGGATGACAAGGAAAACCTGCCTGCAACGAAGTACCTTGAGTATGATATCATGCTCTTCTGGTGGTTAGAGAAGAACAAAGACCTCACCACCAAGCAGTTGGTCGAGGAACTATATGCTCTCATCTGCAACCACATCAAAGACCCGATTACATACCAAGAGCTGAAAAACAGGAAGATGGACCTTGATACCAAGGGCATCATTCCAGTCCAAGTTTAACACGGATGGGGTACCGAAAAGAGCCGAAGGCAACTTCGGTTTCTTTCTATGCCAAAATGTGAAACATTGTGGTATTATGGGATATAAAAAATTTGAAAAAAGTTGTAAGATTTTTGAAAGTTCGGAGTCTTATAGGTGAAAGGAGGTGGTAGGTGATGGAGTTTGAAAAGATATACAGTACATATTTCAATGATGTCTTCCGATATATCCGCAGACTATCCGGTAATGAACACATAGCAGAAGAAATCACGGCAGATACGTTCTTTAAGGCTATGAACTCTATTGATAGTTTCCGTGGAGACTGTGACATTCGTGTTTGGCTGTGCCAGATTGCTAAGAATAGTTACTTATCATATCTAAAAAAGTCTGGACGCATTGACAATATCGAGGATGCCGAACTTCTAAACATCGCCGATCCAAACGAGACCGTCGAAGAAAAGTTTGTTAGGCATGATGAAGCAGTACAGGTACAAAAGGTACTTCACAACATTCCTAACCCATACAAAGAAGTCTTTATGTGGAGAGTATTTGCAGAGTTAAGTTTTAAGCAGATAGGGCAGATATTCGGTAAATCTGAAAATTGGGCTTGTGTTACCTATCACCGAGCAAGAAATAAGATTAAAGAAAGATTGGAGGTCGATTACCATGAAGAATAAGTGTAATATTATCAGAGATATTCTCCCTCTGTATGTTGAGGATATGGTAAGTGCTGACACCTCTGCTTTTGTAGAAGAACATTTGGAGAAGTGTGCAGAGTGCCGTGCTGAGTTAGAGGATATGAAAAAGTCCAATGGACTTGAAAAGAATAATGTTTCGGTAGAAGACGAGGTCATGCCCTTAAAGGCAATCAAGAAGAAG
>JAZQFO010000131.1:0-105880 GCA_045539535.1 Acetatifactor sp. | reverse complement strand
CAAGCTTCTGAACCACACCAACAGTGTCTTTCCAAACACCGGCAACCACTGCAATGCTGTCACCCTCAACGAAGTCAATAGACACGGCATCTGTCCTGATACCCAAAGGCTTCATCTCGGCTTCTGTAAGGGGAACCGGCTTACTTCCCGGTCCTACAAATCCGGTAACACCACGGGTGTTGCGAACAACATACCATGTGTCATCGTTCATCTCCATATTAAGAAGAACATAGCCGGGGAACATTTTCTTAGGAACAGACTTTTTCACACCGTTCTTAATCTCAACAACATCCTGCATAGGCACTCTTACTTCTAATATCTGCTCTGCAAATTGAGGATTGTTCTCGATGGTCTTCTCAATATTGGCTTTGACCTTATTTTCATATCCGGAATAGGTATGAACTACATACCACATTGCCTCTGCCATACAATCACCCTCGCTCTTATAAAGATGTCAGGAAATTCACGCCATACTGGAAAATATAATCCAGCACTGCAATCAGAACTCCCACTACAACGGAAATCACTACTACCGCTACAGATTGCTTTAAGGTTGATTGTCTGTCGGGCCATGTAATTTTCTTAAATTCAGACTTCACGCCCTTGAAGAAACTGGGTTTAGCCTGCTTTTCTGCGGAATCTCCCATAATCCACCTCCAACTTATTTGGTTTCTTTGTGCATAGTATGCGCCTTGCAGAATCTACAATACTTCTTGGTCTCCATTCTGTCAGGATGGTTCTTCTTTTCCTTGGTTGTATTGTAGTTACGCTGCTTGCACTCGGTACATGCCAATGTAATCTTTGTACGCATTTTTCTACCTCCACGTGTTTTTTAAGCATAAAAAAAAGACCTAAAATCTTATCTCGCTTGAATACTATATCACAGTAAAAGTACTTCGTCAACTGATTTTTTGCTGTTTTTCGCAGTTTTTCCAAGCAAAATCCCTATTATTTAAAGAAAAAACTTGTTTCTTCTTATATTATGTGCTACACTATAAGTACAAAAGTGGGATACTGCCGGCTAAACTCCATCAGTATCCTATGCATGGTAACTGACGCGCGGAAAAGGATTTTCGCAGATGTATAGATTGCCCGAGCCGATCACGGAAGAAAGGAGGCGTGGCAATGAGTAATGTTCTTAATACTGTCTATAATAACTATCTGACTACCTATACGCCTAAGGCTTTAACGCGTTACGACGCGCACAAGAAGTCTGAGCTTCGTAGTGTGTACAATTCCATTGTCAAACAAAATAAAGACGCCCCTTGGTATCTTCCTACTACCAGTAAGGAGACGCAGTATTATGCTGTGGATTTAAAGGAAAATGCCCGCGATTTATACAATACCATCGCCCAGCTTGGCGGTTTGGAACAGGAAGGCCTTCTCAATAAGAAAACAGCCTACTCTTCTAATGAAGATATTGCAACGGCAACCTTTATCGGCGACCGCATTCCCGAGGGAACCAATCCCGAATTCCAAATGGAGGTCTATGCTCTGGCCACCTCCCAGGAAAATACCGGTATGTATCTTCCTGATGAGAAAGTAAACCTGCCGGCAGGAACCTATTCCTTCGATGTGGCCATCAATGATATGAACTATGAGTTCCAATTTTCCATCAATGACGGCGAGACCAACAAGGACGTCCAATCCCGTCTGGCCAGACTCGTTGGCAATTCCGGCATCGGAATAGCAGCAAGCATTGTAGAATCCGACGGCCTTACAGCTCTACAGCTGACATCCGAATCCACAGGACTTTATCAGGGCCGGGATACAATCTTTGAAATATCGGATGAGCACACCAGCAAAGCCTCCGGCACAGTAAATTACTTCGGACTTAATTCCGTAAGCCAGCATTCCACCAATGCCGAATACATACTAAACGGCGAGACGCAGCATTCCTCCACCAATCACTTTACCATCAATGGTATGTTTGAAGTGGAGCTAAAAGGCGTAAGCGCCCCCGATGAAGTTGTAACTTTTGGCCTGAAAGCAGATGCCGATTCCCTAACCGACAATGTATCCCGTCTGTTGGGAGGCTACAACAGCTTTATGCAGGCTGCCTCCTCCTACTTAGAGTCACAGGCCCGCAGTAGCAATCTGGTACGCGAGCTAAAAGGTATTGCCTCTCTATACGGAGATTCCATGGAGTCCACCGGACTAAGTATGACTGAGGATGGTACACTACAGATTAACGAAGATCGGTTGCGAGAAGCTGCACTGCAATCCGATAACATTTCGGATACATTTTCCTATTTAAAGGAATTCTCAGATTCCCTGCTCAAGAAGAGCCGACAGGTGTCCCTGAATCCTATGGATTATGTAAACCGCACCATCGTAGCCTACAAGAAACCGGGCAACAACTACGTAAGCCCCTACAATACCAGCGCATACAGCGGTATGATGTTCAACTTCTATTGCTAAAAGCTCCTTACCCGCATCAGGTAAGGAGCTTTTGTGATTTCTTACTTAATATAATTCAGCTTATGCCAGTTCAGCCGCCACCATCTCCAATGCAGCCTCAATTACCTTATCCATATCATAATAACGATATTGTCCCAATCGGCCGCCAAACAACACGCCGTTTTCCTTCTCAGCCAATTTCTGATACTCTGCTAAGAGCGCACCGTTCTTTTCATCATTAATAGGATAGTACGGCTCATCTCCCTGCTGCCAGGTTGCAGGATACTCACGGGTAATCACCGTTCCCTCACCCTTGCCGAACTCAAAATGCTTGTGCTCAATAATACGGGTATAGGGAATCTCAGCTTCCGTATAATTCACCACAGCATTGCCCTGGTAGTTGTCACAGTCTAACGTCTCCTCTTCAAATCGCAGAGACCTCCACTCCAAAGCACCCAGGCAATAATCAAAATAGGCATCTATCATGCCGGTGTATACCACTTTATCAAACTCAGGTCCGTCACCATCCGCAACACTTTCACAAGCCTCTGCACACGCTCGGTGGCCCAGTCTTCCGGGAACCTTTGCACACTCTTTTTGTACAAACTCCTGATAGCTAACACCCAGGCGCACCTCCGTGCCCTCCAGCAGTTTCTCAATGATTGCTGTATAGCCGCCCTTTGGAATGCCCTGATAGGGGTCTGTAAAATAATTGTTATCGTATGTAAACCGCACCGGCAAACGCTTGATAATAAAAGCCGGCAGCTCATGGCAGGGTCTTCCCCACTGCTTCTCCGTATAGCCCTTTACCAGCTTTTCATACACATCCCGTCCCACCAGAGACAAGGCCTGCTCTTCCAGATTGCCGGGATTCTCCACCTTGCACTCTTGCTTCTGACGCTCTATTATCTCACACGCTTCCTTCGGCGTACGGATATTCCACATCTTGCTGAAGGTATTCATATTAAAAGGAAGATTATAAAGTTCATCCTTATACACAGCCACCGGCGAATTGATATAGTGATTAAAATCCGCAAACTGATTTACATAGTCCCAAATCATGCGATTTGAGGTATGAAAAATATGAGCTCCGTATTTATGAACCTGAATACCGTTTTGCTCACAAGTATAGATATTACCGCCCACATTTGCGCGCTTATCAATACACAGGCAACGCTTTCCGGCTTTCTTCATCTCATGGGCAAACACTGCCCCAAACAAACCGGTACCCACAACCAGATAATCATACTTCATTTGTACTTACCTTTTCCCTTTATATTTGTCTATTAAGGCAAAATCCTCCATCAGGTCCAGTATTTTATCACGTCCGTCCTGATTCAACTTCATATAGCTTTGCATTACGCGCTTCTCTATAAGCTGTGCCCCCAGCGGCGCATCTTCGTTCAACGGGGAGAAATCCACAGGATTCAAATTCAGCTTATCACACATTCTGATAACAGTTCCGTATGCCATACCGTCAATTCCACGCTCCAACGCAGTCACAAGTGTACTGTAGGGAATACTCATCTCCAAGGAAAACTGACGGATACTGCGATACTGTTTCAGAATTGCTTTTTTCAAAATCTCTGCTTTATTCATATAATCACCCTCCGAAATTTCGACTATAATTCTAGGGTTCACTATACGATTTTTGATAATCCTTTGCAATAGCTTTCATCAAAACTTAATAAAATTATTAGAAATAGAAAACTTCTCTTTTAGAATACACGCCTCCTCAAAAATGTCAATACCAGCTTCTTGAACCCCCTGCACAATTAGAGTATAATAAAAAGGAATAATATAAACTTGAATCCGCACCTTATACATCAGGAGTATTCCATGAAAATATTAATATACCGCTACGGCAGCATCTGCGAGCCGGACATCATCGACTCTTTTAACCGCATCGGTTTAGAAGTCATAGAAGAAACTACAGAAATCACTAATAAAAATTTGACATCCCTTCAGCGCATACATCTGGTAGAAACTGTTCTCAAGACAGAGCATCCCATTTTTGTCTTCAGCATCAACTTCTACCCTGCCATTGCTGAGATTTGTCATATCTACAAAACGCCCTATCTGTGCTGGACGGTGGACTCACCCGTACCGGAGCTGTTTTCAGAATCCGTAAAATTAGACACCAACCGGATTTTCCTCTTTGACCGCGCCCAGCAGGACTGCTTTGGCCGCTACAATCCGGAGCACATTTATCATCTGCCCCTGGCATCTTGTACGGAACGCTTCGACAAAGTCATTCAGACCATAACCGATGCAGACCGCAAAGCATTTACCTCAGACATCTCCTTTGTAGGTTCTCTGTATAGCGAGAAAAATCCCATGCACCAGCTTGGTGATTTACCGGACTATACAAAGGGTTACATTGATGCATTGGTTGAAGCTTCGCTGAAAATATACGGCTATAATCCTGTTGAGAATGCCATGAGCGAAGAACTGGCTCAGACCATCAAATCCTGCGCACCGGCCTTTTATTCCCCCGGCGCCACAGTCTCAGACCCGGATAAATACATTGCGGCACACAGCTATGTAGGCATGCAAATTGCAGAAACCGAACGCATCCGCACCTTGAATCTATTGGGCGAATATTTTAATGTGGATCTGTACACACGAAGTGATACTGCCCCCCTCAACCATGTGACCGATGGCAGAGGTCTCCACGTACATGGTGGTGTGGCAAGTCTCACAGAAATGCCCAAGATTTTTCATCTAAGCAAGATTAATCTGAACATGACCATCAAGCCCATCCAAACAGGCTTGCCTCTCCGTATTTTTGACATTTTAGGTTGCGGTGGGTTCCTGATGACCAACTATCAAAGCGAGCTTACAGAACATTTTGAAATTGGCGTGGATTTAGAAGCCTATGCCGGCACGGAAGAGCTGGTGGATAAATGTGCTTATTATCTGGAGCACGAAGAACAGCGCAAGCAGATTGCACTGAACGGATACCGGAAAGTCTGCGAACAGCATACTTATATTCACCGCATAAAAGAAATGATAAAGGCTGTCCTATAACTACAGGACAGCCATAATTTTTACATACTCTTCCGATTTATCTCTCATACATTCCATACCCTTATAAAGATTCTGCATATCATAACGGTGAGAAATCAATTTTTCAGGCGAAATCTTACCTGCCTTTAGAAGCGCAAGCACCTCATGCCAGTCATCAGACACCTCTTTGGTAAAAGAAGAATTCCAAGTCCCCTGTAAAGTGAGCTGCTTTCTTAAAACTTTCCAATAAACTGACTTTTCCAGGTCCATGTCCGAAGCAGGATTACCCACCAGCATCACCCGGCCGCCGGGAGCTGTATTTAAAACTGCCTCAGACAAAACTTCCTTCTTGCCTACACAATCAAAGAATACATCCACTCCTAATCCATCTGTAAACTGACTTATCCGTGAATGCAAATCCTCTGTCCTCATATCGCAAAACTGTTCTGCAGCGATTCCAAGCTCCATGGCCTTACTCCTTTGCAACTCCTTGTTGCCGATAGCCAGAATATGTTTACAGCCCATGCTTTGCAAAAACATTATCACCATAAGACCGATGGTACCCAAACCGCATACCGCCACCGTCTCCTCCGGATGAACTGCAATCTTGCGGATAGCATGCATAGCCACCGCCATGGGCTCCAGCATAGCCGCCTGCTCAAAGCTTACATTTTCGGTTAACTCAATCAAGTTCCACACCGGTACCTGCACATATTCCCCAAAGCCACCATCACTTCGAGAGCCCAGATAGTTATAGTTGCCGCACATTTCGTACAGTTTCCGACTACAGGGCACACACTTTTTACAAGGAATCAGCGGAAAAACACCTACGCGCTTGCCAATCCACGCCTCCTCTACAGACGAATGCGCCGCTACCACTTCACCGGCAAACTCATGTCCGGGAATCAACGGATGCGAATACGCTCCCGTCCGGTAAATTCTGGGAATATCCGATCCGCAGATACCCACAGCCCGCACCCGTACCAAGACCGTATCCGGTTTTAAAGCCGGCTGCTCCACCTCTTCGTATCGCAAATCTCCGATTCCATGTAAAACATATGCCTTCATAGACGCATCAACTCCCACTCGTCATCTCCAAAACATGTTCAAAACGCTTCAAATCCTCTGCTGTAGTAATCTTAAAATTCATTTCATCTCCCGGTATATAGCACACATCCATTCCCGCCATAACCGCCGGCTCTGTAGACCCGTTAATCTGCAGAAGCTGTTCTCTGGCCAACGCCTTATTCGCCTTATAATAGGGCGCCAGACGAAATGCTTCCGGGGCTTGGCCTGACACAATACGACTGCGCTCCAAAAGCGACTCAATCCTGCCGTCTGCTCCATAGTAAACCGTATCCTTAAGGGGCAGCGCCGGCATCACACCCTCATGGGCAATACATCCGATTAAACACGCCGTAATCATTTCCGCAGATACAAAGGGCCTTGCTGCATCATGAATCAGGACCACATCCTCATCCGATGCAAACATACGCACATCTTCCAATGCATTCAGTATAGACAGCTGCCTATTGGCTCCGGGTTCGGAAAAGCCTCGAAGCTTGTCTCCTGCCCAAGCTCCGATTAGCGGCCGCCAGCCCTCATCTGCCACCACCTGTATAGCATCGATTTGGCTATGATTTTCAAGCGTCTCCAGACAATACGCAAAAATAGGCTGGTCTTTTACCTCTATATACTGCTTTGGAATAGAAGCACCAAGTCTGCTGCCCGTGCCCCCTGCAAGAATAATCGCAATATTCATATTACGCCTCCACCCAATCCTCTAATGCACTATGTTTGCCTACAATCTCCCAAGGATAAGCTCTACCTTCAACACAATATCTACAGCGTTCCAAAGGCACCAAAAGTCTTGCCTTTATCATAGGTGCCGTAAGTCCCTCTTCATACAAATCAATGCCCTCATCCACCGGCAGCTCCCTGCCAAATGCGTCGTTAAAATACTTGGTGGTAAAAGGTGCGTAACAAGGCGCAAGCTTTCCTTGGTGCAGACAGGTACAGGTGGCTTGAAAACATCTATAAAAGAAATCTTCATCCCCGTTTTCTTCCAGGACTTGCGTCTTATTAAATTCCTTTATCTGCGCCGTTATAGTATAAGGAATTCCCCTTTCATAAAGATACCTCTGAATATCCTGCACACGATTCTCCAAAGGGGGATAATAGGAAATGTGGAAAAAGGCCTTGCACTCTATCATATCCCGAATCAATTCCTCACTCATCCGATCCAGCAAAAGCCCATTGGTTACCACCGTCAGAACACTTGCCGGATAAAGCTCTCTGGCCAATCTGACAAACCTGCCAAGCTCCGGATTTAACAAAGGTTCTCCACCCAGAATACGAATCACGCCAATATCCGGGATGTATTTTTTCAACTGATGCAGATCACATTCAAACCGCTCATAATCCGTAAACACCGGTTCCTGCACAAGGGGTGAATAATGGGTACAATATTTGCAGTTCAGATTACAATGATCTGCCACATGAAACTCAAGATAAGACAAATACGGATCTAAAAGTACAGGTGTAAGTAGTCCGGCAAGCACCTCCGGGTGATTGCGCAGCTCTTCACTTAAGCGCATACCGTCATAAACATCCTCCAGGTCCACTCCTTCCCGGATCAACGCATAGATCAGGTCATTATGCTGTATGTAGTATTCCTTGGGAATTACAATGGCTGACAGCCTCCCCTCTCGATACCACTGACCAAACTCAGCCACAGAAAGCTCCTCCGGAGCACTGCCCTGTCCAAGTACCACATAAGCAGCCACACAAATCGCCTGACCACCTTGCGCTACTACCATATCCGAATATTCATTTTCAATCAGCTCACGCATAAGCTGACTCCACTTAGAGTTTCCAAACACAGCTATCTGCAGCATCTATTTTCTCCTACAATAAACTCAACAAATCCTCATGTAACTCCAGGGCCCGCGCCTGCCAGGTATGCTTTTTTCTTGCCAATGCATAACCTGCGTCAGCAATCCTCTGCATGGCTTCAACATCATTCAAAATCGCTTTCACCCGCCTAGGCAAGTCCGCCAACTCCTCTTCTTCCAAGCCAAACGTCATCCAAGCGTCCCGGGGCAAAATCTCTTCCAAATACCGGGATGTGTCAGAACATACCACAGCTCCCCTAAGCATTCCGTTAATAATTCTCTCATGGCTGCCGTCCTTAAACCAAGGCATAGAATTCAGAACAATCTTACTATCTTCCATCTTTTCAAGTACAGCCTCCGGCGAAATCCTTCCACCATAATACACATTGGGAAGTGAAAGCCAATCACACTTCTCCCAACCTGCTCCATACAATTCCAACCGGATTCCTGCCCGGGCTATAACACGCAATATTTTCTCTCTAAAATAAGAGCTTACCACTCGCTCTATGTATACACAGGAACTGATAAATAAGCCTAATTCCTCATCAGACATTGTTATACCATGTTCCCTAAGTGTCTCCTCTAAAACATCCTCAATTACTCCTGCAGGATTACGAAAAAGCTTCTGAATCGTCTCTTCACAAATCATTTCAGCCGGAAAATCCCACTTAGAAAAATCAGGTTTCTGCTTGTCCGCATACTCTGCATACAGCGAACCGGCATAAAACACATCAATCCCTCGCTCCATAATAGATTTGGGTCTTCCTGACATAACCGTCCCACCGTGAGGTATAAACCCGTTCACGGAAATCTTCGGATAAAATCGATTTACATAATCCATATGTCCTCGATCAACACACAAAACAATGCCATTCAATGGCATATTTTTTAAAATATCCGTATACCAATAGGGATGATCCAACAATATATTAATACAAGGGACCTCCAGTGCCTCACACAAGGAAACCCCAGAAGGAAGCTTTGTACCAAAAAACATACTATTAAAGCCAAGCATCGCTGTAACCTGCCCTTCCTTAAAAAAGGCATACAACTCTCCCAGACTTTTCATAGCATCACACAGATTAAACTCCAAAATCTCATAATCTCCCCGTGTTAAAAACCCCTGCTTCAACTGTTCTGTAAATAGGTTAACTGTATCCAATTCTCCCTTAAAAAGCACCAATCTTCTTTTACGCATAAAGTGCCCCACTTATACAATCCGACGAATCTCTTTTAAGATTTCCCCATACTCCCTATCCTTACCAAATAAAAGTGTAGTACCCAGCACAAAACCTTTGATTCCCTTAGGTGCAAACTCTGCAATCTTGTCTGCTCCACAGGCTCCGTCCCAATAGATTTCAAAATCCATCTCATCCTTAAGAGCCAAAAGCTTTGTAATCTTCTCACCTACATAAGGCAGATACATCTGCCCCGCATTGCCGGGATTCACAGACATTACCAGTACCTTCTTCACGATTCTGAGCATTTCAAAAACAGTCTCCACACTGGTACCGGGATTAATAGCAATACCCGGAATCATATCCGCATCAATAATTTTCTGCAGCGTGGTAGACGGATGATACTCTGCCTCCGGATGGATATAAATGGTGTCGCCGGGATGCAGCTTATCGATAAAAAGATTGATATTATTGTTGGGATGCTCAATCATGAGATGAACATCCATAGGCAACTTTGTGGCAGAACGTATGTAGGCCATGTCATTCAAAGACATGGCAAAATTGTGCACGTACCGGCCATCCATAATATCGATATGGAAGGAGTCAATACCAGCCTGCTCTAAGCTTTCTACCTCTTTTTGTAAGTTGCCGTAATTGGCGCACATCATGGATGCGGTTAGTTCAAAGTTCATGGCCATCCCCTTTTCGTATGTTGAAAAATTTATGTTATCATTCGGATTATTCAACTCGATACCTTAATATATGTATTATATCAATTTTCTTTTGTCTTGTCACTATTGCAAGGAGAGGAATTCCTTGTAGTAAACCTAAAGCTTTGCCAGATAACTTTTTCGCTCCTCCTGTGGCACCTCCAATACTTCCATAGCTTCCTCAGCTGTTAATCTCAGGTTCCGCATAAGTTTTTGAATATCTTGTATAAGCATCTCAATTTTGCCTTCTATTTTGCCTTCTATTTTGCCCTTTTCCTGCTCTTCTCTTGCCCAATCATCCAATCCTACACACATATTGTAACCTCCGTCTTTTTCATACTCATCTAACTTTTTTAAAAGTGTATCATTATCTATCATAACTGCGATGGCCTCTGCCGTTTCACGTTCTAAATGACTGTATTCTTCACTCTGAAAGAGCTGTTTCAGCTTATCCTTATCATTCTTATAAGGAATCACCTGCAACAGCTGCCCCAACTCCGTCTTGAATTGAGTAAAATCCTGCACAGAGTTAACGCAAAATAATGTCATGCCGTAATCATGAAACCGCTCCTCCCAGCCTGGTGGCGCATCCTTAAAATTCACCATATCTTTTAAACATTTCGGTCCTGTCCACTTCTCCGTTCAATCCACTGTCTCCTGATTTTCAATGGCTGCAACTGCAACCCAACCTCCATTTATTAAACGCTTCTTTAAATCCCTATGCCGATTACCCGTCTGCTGTTTGCCATCCTTTTTCCCCATATTCTCCTCCTTCTGCGGAGGCATAGCGCAATCCTCCGCCATATCGTATTTTGTTTATTCAAGTGATTAGACGGCAGAACTGCCTAGGATCAATTTAGAATGAATCTGAACTAATTGACTTGAATTAAGATGATTTAATTCTATTGTACTTTTCGCAAAATGTCAATTGGAATATAAACAACTCCAAAGCTATAACACTTCTCCTCCCAAAACACAACGCACCTGCCAATAACCATTCTTTAGGCTCCGACAGGTGCGTATCTCACATATTTATTTATGAACAAAGCGATTCTTCTTTTTATCAGCATTTAATGTTCTTAGATACTCATATTTTTCTATGCTCCGTATCTGTGCAGAAAAAACATTTTCTAATTCTGCCCATTCCAAACATTCTGCTTGATTATATTGGTAAATCCAATAATCGTCCGAACATCCCGGCTTATGGTTGGCAAGGTATTCCGAATATTGTAAACTGTTTTGAGTCTTATCATTTGTCCAATCATGAACACATGAAGCATCCCAGAATGTATCCTCCCGTATTAACTTGCAAGGGTTCCCTGCCCAAACGCTGTTATGCAGTATTCTTTTGTTCGACACCACACTCATTGCACCTATTATGCTTCCTGAATCGATTTCCGTACCTTTTAATATCCTTACATCTTGTCCAACCCAAACATGATCACCAATATAAATACTTTTGGTTATATTTAGTCTTTCTCCGGTACTACAACTATATATTAAGTGGGGATCTGCATTCCGTATTTCTATATTTATTGAAAACATCCCTGCATCCCCAATAAAGCAATGTTTTTGCTCCGATAAAATGACACTCATTTTTTGATTAATGTAGTTGTCTTTTCCCATATGAAAAACACAATCATTATATACAGTAACCGATAGCTTATACTCATATCTGTTGCTATCGAGATATATAACAGAATTATCTCCGGCAAAAACCAATTGCGAATCTATTAATTTAACGTTTTCTCCGCAATACAAAATATTATTTGTACCCTTAAATGTTACTGTCGAATTTATCTGTTCGAAAGATTTTCCAATTATCAAATTTCCGTTTTGCATCTCTTGTATCATATCTGTATTTTTCATATACAAAAACTTCCTCAACTACCTACAATGAACTATTCATGTAATGCCCTTTGTGCGCTTTCTAATACTTGCATTACTCGCAAACTCTGCTCCGGTCCGGACAAAGATTCCTTTCCTGTTTCAACACACTCGGCAAAATGTTCCAGACTATTTTGCAACGCATCCTCATTTTGAATATGGGGCATACATATATCGCCCACTCTAGTCTGGGTCTCATAAGTTCCATATACCTCGCCCTGACGTACATCTATACCACTATTGTAAATAGTAAGTTTATCTGTTTTAACATCATCAAAAACAATCATTTTCTTAGTTCCAGCAATTGTAGTTTTTCTGACCTTTACCGGCGACAACCAACTAGAATTAATATTGATTAATAAATCTCCCTTTTTCATGGTTAAATATGTAATCGCTTCTTGCTTACCAAAAAAGCTCGAACCAATTGCACTCAATTTATCAGGAACTAAACCATTTATAAAGTAATCAATTACCGCTATATCATGTACCGCCAAGTCCAACATCGCATTAATATCTTTTCGAATCGGGCCCAGATTAATTCTCTGAACATCAATGTACATAATATCCCCCAGTTCACCTGCATCAATCATTTTCTTTATATACCTAATTACAGGATTATATACCATCAGGTGATCACAGTGCAAAATAAGATTTTCTTTCGAAGCCATTGCAATAAGTTTTTTTGATCTTTCCACATTAGTAGCTAAGGGCTTTTCAATAAATACATGTTTTCCATATCCCATCGCCTTCATCGCGATCTCGTAACTATACTCTGTCTGTGTACAAATAACTACGGCATCAACTTTATCAAACCCCTCCTCGTAATCATCAATGACATCTACATACTCCGGAAGATTATTTTTGGCATTTTCCCTTTTTCTTGTGTCTTGCTCTGCCAAACATACAAAATCAAACATATTAGAAACAAGCAACTTCTTCGCTACATTATTTCCCCAATATCCATAACCTATCTGCATTACACGAATCATCTTAAATCCTCCTAATTCCCCCTACTCATTGTCATCACTGCGGTACATTTTACCCAAGAATCCATTGGGCATATAATCAATTTTCCAATGCTCGCACTTGTTACACATCAACTCATCTGCGAAACAATTACGCGCATGCATCCCTCTTACTGTCTCATAACATTCCGAATCCCATGCCTCTTGGATTGTCATCTTATTCAAGTCCAAACCTTTGAGGCCACCTTTCCAATCATAATTACATAGCGCCAACTCTCCGTTCCAGTATATCAAAAAATCTGTAAATACTTTTCTACATGGTTTACGCTCATCTAATATCGGCAAACTCTCTTTTAATTCTTTATTTCGAAATCCGCCTTTTTCATCATGCTCATAATATACACGTACTATATCCACATACTGCTTCCAAAACCTTATGAACTCCTCTTGCTCTTCCATATATTCCGGCAATTCAATTGTAGATACTTGCAATGTAGGTGCATTTAGTCCTTTCGCACGTCGCTCCTTACATTTTTGACTCAAAGCTATCACATGCTTCATACTAATTGACAAATCACCACTTTTTCTCGTAGACTTGTAAACCTCCGGATTAAGCGTATCCAAACTAAATGATATAAAATCTATCCCAATTCTTAACATTTCCTCTGCAATCTCTGGATTTAATGCTAAAGCATTTGAAGCAAATTGAATAGGACCTAAGCCCTTTTCTTTTGCATAAGCCAAGTACTCAAGAAATTGAGGGTGCAGCAAAGATTCCCCTCGGAAAAAGAAAACCAATTTTACCGGAAGATGCAATGACGCCTCATCTATTATTTTCTTGTATAATGCCTGGTCCATATAACCAATTTCCATATCCACACACTGTCGTGGACAAAAAGAACATGACACATTACATTGATTTGTCAATTCTATTGTAATTCTATTAGGAAATTTTAATTTTTCCATAACATACCATCTCTTTCTTATGCACTTGCAAATTCAATTAATTTTTCTATCACAAACTCTTGCTCCGACTGCGTTATAGTAACATATACAGGCAAAGAAATTGTCAATGCATCACATCTATTCGCATTTGGCAAATCGTCCGCTTGAAACCCGAATCGCTTTTTATAATACTCTAGCATATGTACTGCATGCGTACCTTGCCTTGTAACTACTCCTACAGATTCCAAATTATTCATAATACTATTTCTTTTTTCCCTACCTGCTTGTACACTTTCATTCCAGTCCAACAAACAAGCATATGACTGATAAGTATGGGTATATCCCTCCGGAACATACGGTGGCTTTATATTTGATTGAGCATGCATAATTAATTGTGAATAATAATCTGCAATTTCTTTTCTTCTTTTTAAAATATAATCCAGCTTTTTATACTGTTCACACCCTATCGCGCCCTGCAAATCAGTCATGCGATAATTAAAACCTGCTGACACATATTCCGGAAGTAGTCCTCCATTCGCCTTGTGCCGGGCATCAGACGCAACCATACTTCCATGATTTCGTAACTCAACTGCTTTTAAATAAACCTCTTCTTTATTGGTCAAAATCATTCCACCTTCGCCGGTGGTAATTGATTTTCTAGGATGAAAACTTACACAAGCCGTATTTCCAAATCCTCCTATATGTGTATCACCAATCATAGAACCTAATGCACAAGCAGCGTCCTCAATCACGTTTAAATTATATTTCTTGGCAAGGGCATTTATTTCATACATATCTGCACACAACCCAAATTGATGTACTGGAACAATTCCCCACAAAACATTACCAGTTCCCTTATTACACAAATGTGCACCATCATAATTATAGTTTTCTTGAATGAATTGCTTCATCCAATCTACATCTAAATTATAAGTTTGCGCATCCACATCCATCAAAATCGGAGTTGCACCGGTAGCTACCACTGCGTTCGCCGTGGCTACAAAAGTAAAGGACGGAACCAATACATCCATTCCTTCTCCCATTCCTTCCGCCAGCATAGCTAAATACAAAGCAGTTGTACAAGAAGTTGTCGCACAACAATATTTTACCTGCTCGTGCGCAGCAATAGAATCCTCAAATTCCTTAACCTTGGCCCCTTGTACCAACCAACCACTTGCGAGCACCTGTTGTACTGCATTCATTTCATCTGAATCTATATATGGTTTTGTTATAGGTATCCTATTCATAAAGTTCCTCCAACTTTAGGTTCTCTTTCAGCATATAATCACATCCACATAATTCACATTTCAGATGCTCATTCAATTTATTCCCACATTTACAAACCCAGCCGATCTGCCTTGCCGGATTTCCTACCACTAATGCATAGTCCGGTACATCTTTAGTCACCACACTCCCTGCACCAACCATTGCAAACTTGCCCACAATATGTCCACAGACAATCGTGGCATTAGCTCCTATAGACGCCCCTTCTTTAACCAATGTTTCATATACTTTCCAATCTTTGCTAAATGCCCTTGGAAACATATCATTTGTAAATGTCATGGATGGCCCCAAAAAAACATCATCCTCAACGGTAACTCCGTGGTACACATTTACATTATTTTGAATCTTTACTCGATTCCCAATATGTACCCCTTCATCAATATATACATTTTTACTGAGGATACATTTTTCCCCTATAACAGCACCTTCTCTTACCTGTGCCTGATTCCATATTTTTGTATCTGCACCTATTATTGCACATTCTGAAACTTCTGCTGTATGATGAATATATACCGCCATAACCCCCTCCTAAAAGAAGCTTTTGATTGTCTCAATTACATAGGCAACCTCTTCCTCTGTCAATTCCGGAAAAATTGGTAAACAAACTGTTTTCTTACAAACATCCTCTGCAACCGGCAGTGCATCCGGACTATAATTCAAATATGTAAATGCTTTCTGCAAGTGCAAAGGTACCGGGTAAAAATTACCGGCTCCTATGCCATGTTCTCCCAAATAATTTATTAACTCTTCCTTTTTATCACAAAGTATAGCATACTGATGCCAACATGAAGTCCTGTCAACTTCCTCTTCGCAAGGAATTCGAATGGGCAATTCTTTCAGTCCCTCTGAATACATAGCCGCAATTTTTTTACGATTGCCGTTATATTCATCCAAGTATCTTTGCTTTACTAACAATACTGCTGCCTGCATACTATCTAACCGTGAATTGCCGCCAATAAAATAATTAAAATATTTACATGGATCATATAACCCATCTCCGCTCTGTTCTTTTAATTCCGGCAATTCTTCATTGGTCATCCATGCATAAGTCTTCGCGCCAATTTTTCCTGCAGCATGTGCCTTAAATGCCTTGCACGCATCTGCTATATTCTCATCATCCGTAACAATCATTCCCCCATCTCCAAAGGCACCCAGATTTTTAGTCGGATAAAAAGAAAAGCAACCTATCGTTCCCAGCGTTCCCGCTTTCTTGCCCTTATATTCTGCCCCAATCGCCTGACATGCATCTTCGATAACAGGAACATTATACTCCGTTGCTAATTCATTCAACTCATCCATATCTGCCGGCATCCCGAAAATGTGTACCGGAAGAATTGCTTTAATCTCTTTCGTCATCTTCTTTCTAACATCTTCAACATCAATATTAAATGAATTACAATCTATATCTGCAAAAACGGGAATTGCACCAATCTGCGCAATCGCCTCTGCTGTTGCAAAAAAAGAAAAAGCAGTAGTGATTACTTTATCACCACTTTTCACACCCACAGCTTGTAACGCAATACGCAGTGCATCTGTTCCATTCCCACATGTAATAACATATTTAGCACCTAAATATTCTCCTATAACCTGCTCAAACTCCTTTACAGCCGGTCCTTCAACATACTGTCCTGATCGCATAACTTCACATACTTTTTCCTCAATCAGCCCACTCAAACTCTCATATTGTCTTGTTAAATTAAAAAAAGGTACTTTCATACATTTTTCTCCCGTCATCTCTTTATACTTGCTTTTATGTTTTCTATAAATTTAGAATGTTCTATCGCAAAATTTCCACTTACTGTTTTGCCCGGCTCCACATTTCGAGTCACAACACTTCCTAATGAAATTCTTGCATCCTTTCCTATATGCAATCCATTACTCACCGTTGCATTCGGTCCTACCCATACATTGTCTTCCAGGCAGGTACTTCCTCCAATTACCGCTCCCGCAACAATATTGCAATTATGTCCAATTTTATCAGCATGCGCAATATGTACCAAGGCATCTATTTTGGTCCCGCTTTTTATAATTGTATCATCATCCGGATAAATTGCTCTGGCTACATTAGTCAACTGTTGAATTTCCACATCATGTTCTATTATAACTCCGCCGAAGTGTTCTACTGCCAACGGAGTACCTTCTTTCCTCTTTTTAAACTCATAACCAGCTCCACCAATAACGCAACCTGAACGTATTATACATCTATCACCAAGCACCACGTTTTCTTTAATTGATACAAATTCTTCTATTACTACATTTTCACCTATAATAACATTGTTTTCGGCAATACAAGCCAAGGGATGAATGTTGCAATTTGCCCCTATCTTCGTAGCAAATTTTTCTCGTCTGCGTTGCAATTCATTATGCCGTCTCCAGAAACTTACATACGGCTCTTCCGAAACAATTATTCCTTTTATGTGACTCGGTAAAAGGGATACCAATTCTCTTCTGCAAACAATGCAAGTAATATTGGCATTTTCTGCTTCGTGTAAATACTTAGCACTGTCTAAAAAAGAAAAAATTCTTTGGTTTACTGAACTTTTCAATAAATCTAATCTATCAAATTCGGCATCTGCCAGTAATTCTTCATTTTCATACAACGCTATTTCAGACAACCTCATAAAACCGCTCCCTCTAAATCTCTAATCAATCCAAAACTCCAACCCTTATTTCTTGCCATTTGTATCAGTTTAACAAATATATCTTCCACACCCTCCGACTGCATCATATCGTTCCTATATTTCTGCAACTCTTCAGGAGTTTTATTGTATTTTTTTGCATTTTCATATCTACTAAGAGATTCACAATTTAAAAATAAATGAATAGGATGAAAATTGAATATTCTATGCGCTTTAAAATCTCCCTCTAATAAATATTCTATATCTTTTTTACCATACATTAACCACAAATCATCCTCAAAAATAAATGGTATCATTGTAACTCCACCTCTCTTGAAAGGATAAATACGAGAACCCTCTTCTGGAAACATATACATATTCAGATTTCTTTCTAATCCCTTCTCTTCGCAATAAATGGTAAGCGGCGAAAAATCAACCAACGCATGTGACCTATATGCCGTAGCTTCAGGAACAATCTCCAACATATTATCCACTATTATTTTATAATTGTCCTGACCATTATCACCATTAAGTAGACGATTGAAATTAGGATGTATCCCTAATTCTATCTTTTCATCCTGTCGAAATTTTTGCAACATATCCGTATCATGCGTTACAAATATTGTTGCCGGTATATCATATTTCTTTAATAACGAATAAAAATACTCAAGCACAACATCATTTGCCCAATCCATATCAAATGTAAAATAAATCGTTTCATCCATATTCCCACCTCCTTTAACAAATAATGTTCTCATTATTTACTCTCAAAATATATTCTATGAACCTGACCCTCGTCTGTTATTTCGACTCTGCCAATGACTTTTGCCGGATTTCCCGCGACAATCATATTATCTCCAATGCTTTTATTTACAAAGCTATTAGCACCTACAATGCAACACTTCCCAATCGTAACACCTTTACTAATGATTACCATAGGACCAATATAACAATTATCTCCTATCTCCACCGGCGCACAAACCTTAGGGCTCCTGCCTCCTGACACACAATAATCCACTGTGTCATGAGTATAAATCTGAACACCCGCTGAAATACTGCAATGATTTCCGATGGAAAGCTTTCCTCCGGATCCGTCCAACAAAGTAAAGGGGCCTATCCATGTATTTGCTCCAACAGCAACATCTCCCATTACCACACTGCTATCATATATATTCGTCTTTTCTCCAAACCCCAAAAACGACGCCTTTTCCCAACGATCTACAACCATATCTCCCAAAGGCAAGACTCTATTCCATTTTTCATACATCTGCTCCCGCAAAGAGACATATGCTTCTCTTATTTGTTCCTCTCCCATACCTATTCCTCAATCACAAAATCACCATTATCCCAATGAGAACCTTTAAAACGCCCTGTTTGAATTGCCTGTATTGCTTTTATGGTGTCCTCTGCCCGTTTTCCTACTGTGTGTTTTGAAAGAACAAGTCTTCTTCCACTGTCTGCAATTTGTTCCATACGTTCCGGATTACAGAACAACTCCGCACTGATATCCAGTATATTTTCCGGATGCACCTCTACCATATTTTCACCATCACAAAACCCAAGCTTATCCAGTCCAACAACATTTTCGCATGCAAGCAAAGTCCCTCGGGCGGGTATTTCAAAATATTTCCTTACCAGAACATGTGCATCCCCACCATCTGCAAAAGCCATTTTTGACTTTCTAAGAGACACATTGTAATTCTCCCGCCAAGCTGCCCAATCTTCTCTTTTTAGCTGCACCGACAAATAGGGACTGTTTTTTCCCAGCCGTTCATCCACTTGTTTATCCGTTTCTCTCAAGTATTCATAACGCTTTACTTGTGTCTTATCCGTCTTATATGCCATGGTTCGGAACAAAAAATCTGAATATATCCTATACCCATCCTGCTGTAACAATCTCAACATCTGTCCTCTAACAGGATAACACCCATCAATATTTCCCGGCACAACCCAATCAAATTCACGTGCCCATAGTGGTCCAAAGAAATATTCATCACCCGATGTCGCTGTAACCGGTATCGAAATAGTTTGCTGCCTAAAATTCATCAACAAACTTCTATATAGATTATTAAGTTGCAAACCATCCCCAAAAGTATGGCCGCCTTTTTCTTGTACTTCCGATACAAAATCCAATCCCACTCCCAAAAAATAATAACCACATTCGAGCTTATTGTTTAGGAAATCATACCATGTACTTTTTATATTGATATAATCCTGGAAGAATAAAATAATTCTCGGTATATCCATGGAGTTAACCGCATCCAATATATCATCCGCATACCTTACCGCCTGATTCACGGAATAGTCTGATAAAAAATATCTGTGGTTTTGATATACTTCTCTAATGGTAGAGACTTTGGATGAGGACATTGCCAATGGAAATGCCACTATGACTGCATCAAACGGGCCTTTCTTGTCTGCAAATCTTAAGATACCCTTTTCCAACTCCTCCTCTGTAGAAAACCCGGGGCCGAAAAAGGTTACCTCCGCTTGCTCAGCAAGACTATGATAAAAATTGATGTGCATTGTATTTACATGCATATGATTTACTGAAGCAATCAATAATCTCATTGTTCATTACCCTTCCGCAGTTTTTTATCCTCTATACCAACACGGTATCTCCCACATCAAACAATGGAATTATCAGGCACTGTCTCCGCTTACATCCCAGTTCATTTACCAGTCTGTTTATCTGTTCTTCATAATCCTCACCAGTGATAATGTACTTTGTATCATCCGAAACTGTAATTTGTCTTTCTCTGCGCACGGCGATTTGCAGTTCCGAACAACTCTCTACAAATTTCTTTACAATATCAAATTCCTCTGCACTTCCAATTACTGAAAGACTATCGTAACCTGCGAATTCTCCATTCAAAAAGGCCTCATATAACAGTCCCTCTTCTATTGTCCGAATAGCAAATTCACGAAATTCCAGGCGCTCCCGTGTAGCCGTTTCACTACTGTCAAATTTCAAACCACTGTCCTTCAACTCAAGTATCTGCATAGCATCAAAATCACAATATCGAATATCAGATACCGGCACCTGCAACTCTACTATCAAGCGCTCTGCAATTCCTTGATAATTCTTAACTGCAATCCAAATCTCATCATAGGATAAATTCAAAATATCCTCTGGCTTACTGATAAGATACTGTTCTACATAAGCGCCCCATTTACCGGGGTCTCCGTCAACCACACCCACAACTTCATATTGTTCCAACTGCATATTCTTTAACAGCAATCTGCAATAATTTCCTGCTCCGTAAAGAATAATCTTTTTCAACAGCACTCACCTCTTCTGCAACGTTGCTTCTGTTCCCAGCGGCAACATTCCCTCAGCCTTTCTTGTACACACGGCTCATCCATCTGCCATTCATGGGTGAAAACAGAAATAATCTGCCACCCCTTTTCCAGTGCCATATCCAGTTGTTGTACCGGATTTTCACATAATTCCAAGCGCTGAACAGACGGATAAAATTCCATTCCTTCAGATAATTCTATCAATCCGCCCTTCCGGAACACCTCTTCACATTCTTCTTCAGTCAGATAATAACTAACTCGTCCGTCATCCGCTGTTAAAAGCTTGTTAACACCCTTTGTCTTCAGCGCCCTGCAGGCTTCCCTGCTACCGCTGAACCCGTGCAACCGTATCAAATCGGAAAAAGTATTTATCCCCGTAATCCGGGTCAATTCCCGCATGGTTTCCTCATACTCTGCAAGCATCTGCTCCTTGGTAGCATTTTGATAATCACTGTTTTCATCCCAAGCATGAAAGCCCAGATGAAGCCAATCTGCATGAGCCATAAACTCGCCTCGATATTTATCAGGCACTTGATGCAAAGAAAACTCCTCGCTATTACACATGCAAAACAATGTAAACTCTGTGCCATACTCCTCATGTAACTCTCCAAGCAACCCAAGAAATCGGGTATGGAAAATACTCTCTACATCTGGATGAGCCACTAAGTATTTTAAAAAACCTTTCACATCATCAAAAGAAATCTGTACCCTAGGCATCTTGATTTACTCCGTATTTTTGCGAATACAACTCTAAAACCTTCGGTTGCAGCCAATGTTTTCCTTCTGAATCCACCCTATCCAACATCTGAGCATAGGTAGGTGTCTCCAACTCCGGTATGGAACCCAGCGTCAAAAATGCATGACAGTTATAGCAATGTGCAATGGGACACTCATTCCCTATTGGCTCAAACGGAATAGGCTCTTCCGGATTTGCATACATGTTATAAAAATCCATTTCCTTGGGATTAGGCGCTCCATCACACTTACGCAAATTGCCGGTTCCCACCTCCAATGAGAAGGACCAATCTCCTGCGTAACAAAACTCTCTGTGCGGCTTCGAGAACTCCTTTATCTTATAATCAAACTTGGCCGAATCAAACACGGACCAGGTCTTAACATACTCTTCTTTGGTTAAGTCTGTTAATATTCGCAACTCCGGCGTTGTAGTATCTCTTGCCACCGTAATATGCGGCAAAGCACCTAAGCGCTCCATAAACAAATCTTTAATTGCCGGAATATGGGGAATCAATCGATCATGGGGTGTTATGTCAACAGAAAAAGAACAGCCTGCATCTCGAACTTTCTTAATGTTCTCGAAGAATCTGTCCATATTATTGGTTCGCACCAACTCAAAATATTGAAATGAAAATTTGAAATACAACATCTCCAGCAGGTTGCTGTCGAATGTAAGAATCTTATCAAAAGAAGCTCCGGGCGTTCCATTGGTTACAACTGCCGCATTATGTCCCTCTTCCAAAATAGCTTGAATTACAGGAATAATCTGAGGAGACAATAAAGTCTCCCCACCTGCACACAAATTAAATATACAGACTCCTCCCAAACGCTTCTTAGAAATCGCCTTTTTAAACTGTTCCAACGAATACTCCATCTCAAACAACTTACCATTAAACTTCTTTTTCAGCGTGATATAACAGTACTCACACCTAAAGTTACAAGTTTCCGTGGGAACATAACAGTTAATAAATCTTTTTAATCGCAATGCTTCTTCCATCCTTGGTCATTCCTCCTCATCATCCCTGCGAGTTCAGCATAGTAATTAGCAAGAAAATCTGCATTATATTGTCCATAACCACCCTTTAACAAATCTCTTATAATGTTATCGACATTTTCTCCTGGTTTATAAAGGTGTATATAGGGTGTTTTTTCAATCCACGCATATACTCCGGATATTTTGGAGGATAAATTATCAAACGCCAGACAGGGCGTCCCCGTAATCGCACACAAAACCATGCAATGTAACGTATCCGTTATCACAATCTCCGCCGCCTTCATCTGTTTTGCCTTTGCAGCAATTTCACTTTCTCTGGTGGCCAGACTGAATACATTTCCTGTGTGCATAAGTGTAAATTCATAACTCATGCCAAGATTCTCAAGTACATCCGTAATTTCCTGCTTCTGCTTTGTTCCAAGAATGCTTTCTTTATCCTTTCTAAAACAAAGCACCGCTCCTTTTCTGGCCTCCTGTTCCTTACTATAATCCAAAGACAACGCCATATCAGGAAAATACTTAATCATCGCGCTCTCCCCAAACAGCTCCTGCGCCAACTCGTAAGCCTGCTTATCTCTCAAACAAATGGTTAAGTTTTTGTGTTTGGTATAAACCGCCTTTGTTTTAATACACTCTGCTCTGCCTCTTTCATTCTTTTCAAAATAAATTGTCTGAGGCATAATTACAATTTGATTATCCGGATAATCTTCAATAATCCCTCTTACATTCAACTCTCCATTGTACAACCACATAGAGCCAAGAAAGCCACCACCGGTAACCAGTATCAAATCATCCTTTTGGACAAAACTCCGAATTCTGCTGCGAAATCGCACAAATTCCATATCTGTTATCTCTATGCACTCATATTCCGGAAAGTATTTCTTCACAAAATCAAGCTCCGCAATGGAAATCAGATGGTCACCCACATTATCATGTTCCGGCGAATTGAATAACAGAATTCTCTTATCAACCGCCTTCTGCAACACACGTAAATGTTCCGGCAGCTCCTCCTCAATACTCCATTTTTCCAGTTGCTCTACCACAATCTCACAGTCCAAGCCCATATCGGCGAGCTGTCCCCGAATAGCCTCTATACTATAGGGATCACCTACCGCCACAAGCACTCTGGGATTTACCAATTCATTAATTGCCTCAGGCGAAATGCATTTAACACCATCTCCCATGGGGTAGGTATTCCACTTGTCCCGGGAATTATCTGCAAGATACTGTGGTTTGAATTTTTTTAGAATCAAATCCCAATTGTTCTGTAAACAGATTCCCGCTCCGAATACAACCGGTGTCACATGTGTAGATTTCTCGGTCATCTATCGTGCCTCCATCTCCAATAACGAATCAACAATTATCTGATATTTTTCCTTAGTCTCCATACGATATTTCTTCCCGGCCTCTCCTAACCAGCTTCCGCTAAAATAGTGTATGGATACCGTGTTGGAAGTAATATTCTCCAACCCGCTGATATAATTATAAGGGTGAAAAAAATCCGAGGCATATACTGTCAGTTCTCCAACTCTTTGCGTCACATCTCTTATTGCCAGACCTTTATCCATCAGAGGCCTGGTTTCAAAATATCCGCTGGCTTCCAAATTATAGCCTCCATTAGGCAAAATGAACGGAACATTTTTGCGAAAATCTAATAATTCCCCAACAATATCCAACCCTTTTCGGCTCCCGGAACCTCCTCCAAAGTTTACATGTCCCCATGCTTCTCTGCCACAAAATCCCGGCTGATAACGCAATTCTTCTAAGCTCTTAAGCAACTCCACATCCGTATCCAAATAAAACCCGCCATACTCGTACAAGAGCTCTAATCTGGCAATATCCGGAATAAATCCCCACTTTTTGGCATCATGAGCCTGCTTTGTATAAGCATACTTGCCCAAATCATAATTGGATTCATCCCATCTGATAATTTCATAATCCGGGCATTTCTCATGCCAAGAGTCAATACAGCGCTGTAAATTTTCAGGAATAGGATTCCCTCCAAACCAGCAATAATGAATTACTTTAGGAATCAGAGGCTCGCTGCTGCCCTTATAAATCCCTGCAATCTGACCGTCCCATCCGGCAGATAATTGCATCACTGCCGCAAGGTAAACTTCCGTCTCCTGCAACGCCTCAATTGCCTCTAATTGCTCTAACACAGGATAAAAATCACCATTCGTAATCAACACCACGAAGCTATGCACAGGCAACTGACAAAAATACTCCGGCGAATACACGGGAACTGACTTTTTCACCAACTTAATATTGCCGCCCTGCTTATCCGGATTGTTGTCAATATAACACAACACCCGATCCTCCAGACCATATTCCTGGCATAAATATGGTATCAAAATTCTGCCAATAGCTCCTGCACCAAACAAGACAATGTTCTGCTCCGTCTCCAGTACCCTTGATGCAAATTGATCAAATGATGCTTTTATCTTTTTCATAAACCTCTCCTATCCTTTCAAGACTAGGCTAAGCTTTACATATAATACTGTAAAATTTGCGGTAATCCCACCTTGTCCGGTTCTTCATAGAACAACACACCTCTACGCAACAATATCTCCAATTGTTTCCATTGTTCTTTTTCTCCGATAGAGAGTGTTACGGTATGTTCTTTTACAGTCAGCTTTTCTAAATCGATACTCATTAGCGCATTGTCCTTTTGCAATATCATGAGTAGTTTGTCGTCTACTTTCTTGAGCAAATACCGCCAACCCCAATTTCCGTTTTCTCTGGTGAATAGTAATTGTAACTCTTGACATTCTTTGTTTACCCGGTATATGCAATTAATATGTGAAATCACAAACACCTCATCTTCCACACAGCAAATACCGGAATAAGAAGGAAAATCACTTCCCATAAAACACAAGTCCGAATGTTGAGCAATTCGACCAACCACTCCACTCTCGCGATTCCAGCACACAACATCTGTACATCCTGCCATAACATACCAGAAATTATTTCCGTCGTAGGAAATACGTGCCACTTTAGAATCCGGAAGTTTAATTTCATCAACCTTTTTCTCTTGCAAATCTGTTATATACAGCAAATTTGTCCCGGAACATAATGTGTAGAAGCTATCTTTATCCAACTGCCCGGAAAAGATTTCTGTTCCATCTTCAGGTAACCTCCACCACTCCTCCAAGTGTAAAGCATTGTCTACCGCATTCCATCTCCACAATCCCCGGGTTGCATGATCCGGCACAAGATAAACCTGATTATCTGAGCAAATATACTCCCATGAGTACAGACCCATGTTATCCATTTCCGGCTTAATATACTTCTGCTCTCCCGTTTTAATATCATACACATGAATTCCCGAAGCACCCACCGGCAGGAAACAAATCTTATCTTGTTGCATCACGCACTGGAAATGCATCCTCTCTGCATCCTGCGACACCCCTTCAAAAGAAATACTTTCCAGCAACATTCCGCTCGCCTTGTCTACAATCATCAATTCATTATAATTGACATTAGCCATGTAGACCTTTCCATCTTTCTCTACAAAATCCATAAATTGACAGAAGCCTTTATACTGAAGTCTTTGGATTTCATTACTATATCTGTAGCTATCCCCTTCCAAATGAGCAATAACTGCCGGCTTTCCCGCATTCTGGAAGGGCTGTAGAATCGCATTCATCTCTCCGTAATAAACATCGCCCTGATGCACAGCTCTCTCTGTATTATCTGTTTCATCACAAATTCCCCATCCTGCAACCTTATAATTACTCAATATAGACTGATAGCGCTCTGCCAGTTGTGGCGATACCTTCTCCAACAGCTCCTTCATTATCGGATGCGGTCGCCACCAGAACACAACATCCTTTTGCACCTCTTCCATCTGTTTTAGGGTGCTTTCCAGCTTATCAAGAGCCGCATCTCCATAACATAAATACACATCCGGATTATTGGCGCTCAGCACAATTTTCTTACGTGTACCATCCTTTTTGTACACAAGATGCTCCCACTGCTTGGGCACCTCCAAATCTTCCCAAGCAAACAGCATCATCGAAGCTTCCTCTGTTTTTCCCAACGCCTCTTGTTCTCTTTGCTTTAACAATTTCCGCACTTCACGCAACTGTCTTGCATAGTAAGGGTATTCATGCATACCACTCTTTCTTCGACATACATCATACTCACCATAAATCAGTCTAAGCAAACAGTCATACCCACACGGAATCGGCAACATGAAATTCTCAAAGGTCGCACTGTACACCTGTGCAAACCACTCCTTAGGATACTTCTTGTGTTTCCACTTGCAATAATCCATATAATGAGCCAGGTAATCTCCCTCGTCCTCATTATACATCATAGCTATGTGATTGGCCCACTTCCACATCTCGGTGGTCAGTTCAAACCAGCGCTCCTCTTCCAACAGATGACGCTTAATCGGCAACTTTACCTCATCAATCAGATAATCTATATTTTCTGTGATTTTCTCCAATAAATCAGCCTTGCGCTCCTCGCCTGCAGACTCATGCTCACCCTCTCTGGTATTGAATTCGCCGCGCTCCAGGCCTCGCAGCATCTGTGCCGCATTAGCTGCAATAAAAAACAGATTCTCCTGTACCACCCGCTCGCCTTCATTGCTGGGTACGCAGTCCAAGGGGAAGATATCCAGACCCACGGTAAAGGGACAGCCGTGGAACTGCTCCAGCCACTTAGGGGAAATGCTCACACCGGTTCCCGTATTTACACAGGTATGATACTGATCATAGCCGGCTTCGGTAAGCGGACTATGTACCACAAACCCTTCAGGCAGCTCCTTGGGCAGTACCTGCATCAGCTTATTATAGTCCTTACGCTTCATCCAGATGTCCATATCATCATCCCAGGGCACAAAACCTTCGTGTCTGATTGCCCCCAGCAGAGTACCGTATGCCGCATACCAGGTCAGGCCATATTTGTTGCAGACCTCAGCCACCTTCTGCAATAGCTCCAGCTCTGCTGCCCATACTGTCTTCATGGTCACATCAATATAAAAACCATTTCTGATCTCCTGCTCCAAAAAACCTTCCTGAAATTCCAGCATATGCATCCTCCTTTATGACAAATCTACGATAATCTCCTGCTCATAGACTGCATCTTTGATATCCTGTACTTTTTGACCTCCCGGCCATTCATTGTTGTATTTGTGGGGAACTTCACATCTTCCCCCGGTTCCTTTCAAAAACCATTCGTATTCCAAATCCACATGGCCCACATCCAAAGCCTGAAAACCGGCTTTCGCCAAATCATAAGCAAGTACCGTTGCCGTTGCTCCCATAGCAATCAGATAGAGCACCTCTTCCGTTCCATTGGAAAGTGCCGCCTGTAAAATCTCCTCATATCTATCAAAGGAATTGGCGGCCGGTCCCTCGATTCGACGAATAGATTTAACATTACTAAACAAATCATTGCCCACACCCAGACGACTCTCTTTGCCTTCAACGATAATCACATCCCTATTCTGCCAGATTTGACGAAGTGCTTCAAACCGCTTGGCCGGAGCCTGTGTCCGGTTATCCGCAAACAATGCATAGGGCCTGCTGATGTATGCATTGTGATAAGTTCTGTCCGGATCCAAAAACTGCTGGTGCTGCAGACGAACCTCTCTGGTCATATAACACCGAATATCCCGTTTCGCCTGCTCTGTATAATTCTCTAAATTGCCGTAATGGTCAGCAATAGCCACCAACACTTGAGCGTTATCGCTGGCAATGACCTCTTTTAGACGTTCTGCCAGTTTGGCATCGCATTTTTGAAACTTCTGCCGCTCCACATTGGCCATAATTGCAAACTCTCCGTCTCCAAACCGGCACAGGCTTTTCCTGTTTTCCTTAATTTGTTGCAGCGTCTCCTCCATACTGTAGAATGTAGGATAAAACACTCCCTGTAAAGGATGTCTTGCATCTCTGGCTTCGTAGGGCGCATTTTCTGCCGCACGCTCAGCCACCATCATCACAGCATCCGTCCTCTGCCACAACTGCTTAATCTCCTTGCCATAATACAGACTAAGCTCCCGTTGTTCCTCCAACTTCCGCTTCAGCTGTTCATTCTCTTCTTTTAGCTTAATCACTTCATCCAGACATATGGATACAATCTGCTGAAGCTCCTGAAAACCCATATCTTCTCCCACAGCATTTCCTCCATCCGTTGTCTGCTCGGCCTCCCATTCCTGCACTCTGGCATCCACACAAGCAAACACCCTGTCAAACAGGACTTCATAGGTATAGCATGTCAACACTTTCTGCTGTCCCTTGGCTGCAATCTCCTGTCGCTCCTTCGGATGCGCTAAATAGTATGCTACCAGTTCCTCCAGCTCTGCTTCATTATGGAACAGGACAATTTCTTCACCGGGTACAAACAGCTCTTCTAATTCCTTTTGGTAATTGCTCAGCACAAAACCTCCTGCTGCCATAATATCAAAAATCCGCTGATTCACTCCGGACTCAATACAATGTAGAGATATATTTAAGTTAATCTTGCTTTGGCGATAAATCTTACCGGCCTGTCCGCCATACCCTACACCGGGGAATACCTTCACTTGAGAGCTTAGTCCCTCTCTATGACCATCAAAGGTATATAGGCACACATCATATTGCTCCGCCAGCTTATTTAAGATTCCCACGCGTTCTCTGTTGGCAAACACCCTGGAAATCACTGCTGCCTCGTAATAATATTGCTCTGACATATAGGGGTATAGCTGTGTAACATCCTGGCCTTTTACCCGCCGTAGGTAGGCGACACTTTCTTCTGACAGATAACCGGTGGCGGGAACCCCTTTCTCCCAGCGCATCAACAATTTCCGGGCCATAGCATTGATGTTTTGTTGTACGGTATCAGGGGCAGCTGCAATCACATTTTCAAGATAAGGATTGCCATAAAGCTGGCCCACAAAAGAAATATCCCTCTGCTGTGTCTGCTCCTCATTGCCCATCCACATCCGGGGCAACACACCCAAGGAGGTAGCATACACATTGGGAATTCCGATTTCTTTCAAGCGCATCTCCTGCTGCTTATCAAATACGAAAATATGATTATTTTTATAAAATGCCGCCTGGGTGTACAACTCCTTTTGAGGCATATCAAAAACCCACGCAATATAAGACACCTGATAGCGATTGCATGCTCTTGCAATGGTCTCGCTAAAATTATGCGAAATAACAAACTGATAAGAAGCGTTCTCCAGCACCTGACAGATACGCTCCTCTTCAGCCGGTACGTAACCGGCAGTTCCCATATGACACTCCAAAGTTGCTACTGTATGCCCCATGTCTTGCAGAGCTATAGCAATCTCCGGAAGGCTGATTTCATCTGTTCCGATGTACAAAACCGTCCGCTTCACTCTGACCATTCCTTCGTCCCTCTGATATGGGCTCCCACATCAGACATATTGTAAAAAGTAATACCCTTTGTATTTTCGATTCTGGCTTCTATCCACTGTCTATACATCATAAAAGCATTGTCTGTATAGACCGTCTGCCCCCGAACACCGGCAATCGCTATCAAGCCATCCAGACCACGCTCACTGCGCAAATTTGTCCCTTGGGCGTGACTGACGCCGGCCGGATAAGCCATATCCATTCCCACAAAATAGATTGTTTTGGCCTTGTTCTGGATTGCAATTTCAAGTGCCAGTGCAGTAACTGTTCCGCCACTGAGCCACAAAGGATACTCATGTTCCTTGGCATATTCTTTCAGACCGCAGCCATCCCATTCCACGCACATGGTATATTTAGGTCCCTGATAGGCTCTGGCGATTTTCCAGTGACACAACATATTCATCAACAAGGGAATCTCTTTTTCTTCAATTCCCTCAAATTGTTTGTACGCAGTCTCGTAGGGATCCATCACCACCACATAGTCCGGTCGGATTCCCTCCGCCAAAAGTCTGCGATAAATGGTTCCCACTGCTATCAGCGTCTTCTCTCCCTGCCACTTTCTAATCTGCTCCACCACATGGTCAAAGGAAGGACCTGCGGCAATCACTACAACCTCATCCCTCATAGCAGACATATCAAGCGCAGAAATATCCGGCAGACCAAGCTCTTTATTTCTGCAGAAATTCAGAGTAATCTGCTGTTTTCCCTCATAACCGGACTTGTGTTGAATCAACATTTCATCCAGCTTTTGACGCCACTTAGGATGTATGTATTTTCTCACGGAAGGCTCGTGAAATAATACCCCTTCCGTTCCCTTGGCAATCTGCTTCTGAAAACCTTCCACACAGTCACCGGTAATTATCTGATAGGCATCCTCCGGAATCCAATCAAGCACACCGTACTGTTTGGCATAGCATACCATTCCGGCATCAGGCTCATATATCGTTATCGGTACTGCCCCCTGACAAATCTGATGCAGTTGGTAAATATGGTAACCCAATCCGCATCCCCAAACGATATAGCCGGGTTTCTCCACATCGTATAACGCATGTATCAACTGTGCCGCTTCATCCATGGGGTCATTATTACTGTGCAAATAAAAACCTGTCTTCTTGTGATACAGCGTCAGAAATCCACTGGCCGTAGATTCTATTTTAACGTCTTCATCCAAATCCATTTCAATCTGTCCCAGAGACTGAATCCAGCGCTCCATAATAGGAATGGCCGCACCCTCCAACATATCTGCAAGAAGCACTCTGTCCGCCTGCATTTTAGGAATTTGAAGAAGATGATCCCTAAGCTCTCCCGCTTGGGAATACTGGTCTTCCAGACATTTTTCACAAAAAATTTGCATATCACCAATAATTTCCCGCAGTAGCCTGATGCCATGCAAATCATCCCCTGCTCTAAGATGGGAAATCACCCGCCTTATCTGACTGACAGTATTGCTGTATCGATATAATTCTTCCAAAAATGCTTCTGCCATACCCAAACCTCTTCCGCACTAAAATTCGTTTACCATTTGTTCAATAGCCTTTACTCTTTGCAAATAGGTGTGGTGTTTTTCCACCTTCTCTTTACCACTTGCTGCAATCCTTTTCCGCGCTTCATCATGCTGCAAATAAAAGGCTGTTTTTTCTTTTAAATCCTCATAGTCATAGTATACCACAAAATCCTCATCAGGAGTGAATAAATCTACAAAATCCGACTGATAATTGGATATCAAAAATCCTCCGCAGGCCATGATATCAAAAGCTCTAAGTGGCACCCCTGACAAAATACTTCTAAGGGTAATATTTAAGTTGATTTTGCTGCCGGCAAAAACAAGCGGAGCCTCTCTGTGATAATCCACGCTACCACGATTATCTACCCCGGGAATCCGGGTCTTACTGGTGGTATACAAATTAATCTGGTGGTCCTTGCCCAGCATCTCCAGAATTTCTTTGCGTTCATATACCGTAATCTTGCGATTGATAAAATAATTGGCCAACACCCATTCCGCGCTCTCCAGGCCATCTCCCTGGGCATACACAGGTACCTTCTTCTGAATATTCTCCATCAGCTTGGGCTGTTGTATTAAGGTTTCTTCTATAAAGTTGTAGCCATAAATCCCCTTTTGCACCTTTATCAGCGCATCTATGAAACCTTTCTCGTAGGGATCTAACCTGTCCAGATAATCCAATAATTTCCCGGAGATTTCATCATATAAGGAACCTACAAAGGAAATATCTCCTGCATAGGGATTGTCCTTTGCTCCACCACTCAGTACCGCGCTGTAACAATCCATAGGTGCTGCCATAGGCAGGTATCTTGCCTGAATCCCTTTTGCCTGCAGCTGTCTGCAGGTCTCCTGATCAAAAGAAAGAATTAAATTGGTATCAAACTCCGCTGTTTTGGAAAAAAGCTGAATAAAGGGACTGTCATAGGTCCAAGAAACATATAAAACATTACACGCCTTACACGCCACCGCAACCACCGGGTAATAGTTAAAAGAAAAGACAAAAGTATACCCCTTTCCAATCATACTGCTTACCATATTCTTGGCAACTTCCTCATCTCTTCTGGTGTCCGTTCCTTTTTGGTCCAGATAGAACTTGTCCACCTGATACCCTATCGCCTCAAAAGCTTGTATCACCGCTGTATTTCCAAAGCTGTTCCACTCAATAAAAAGTATTTTTTTCATACGACCTCTTCTTTATATGAAAAATTCCCTTTTACACTTCTGCAAAAGGGAATTTTGTTTAACTTATACTAGTACTGTCTGTGTTTGCTGATTACTGAAGCAGAGTCAATACACCCTGATTGGACTGATTAGCCTGTGCTAACATGGACTGACCTGCCTGAGCAAGTACATTGTTGTTAGCATACTTAACCATCTCAGTAGCCATATCGGTATCACGGATGCTGGACTCAGCTGCTGTAGTATTCTCAACTACGTTGTCCAGGTTAGCGATGGTGTGCTCAAGTCTGTTCTGAACTGCACCAAGGTCAGCTCTCTGCTGGTTTACAGTCTTGATAGCTTCCTTAATCTGAGCATTCAAGGTAGCTGCATTGCTTGCGGTCTGTGCATCGCCGGTAAGCTGGAGTGTAGAACACTTCATAGAACTCATGGTCAAGGTGATGTGCTGGTTAGCCTCTGCACCTACCTGGAGTTCAAATACACCATTCTGATCATTTCCACCGGTAGCATCAAGCAGATTCTGCTGGTTGAAAGTAGTGGTGGAAGCAACACGATCGATTTCAGACTTAAGCTGCTGAACCTCCTGATCGATGTAGTCACGATCTTCGCTCATCAGAGTACCATTCTCAGCCTTAACTGCCAGCTCGTTCATACGCTGAAGCATGTCATGAACTTCGTTCAAAGCACCTTCTGCTGTCTGCACCATGGAGATACCATCCTGTGCGTTTGCGGAAGCCTGAGTCAGGCCACGAATCTGACGTCTCATTTTCTCGGAAATAGCAAGTCCTGCTGCATCATCTGCTGCACGGTTAATCTTGTAACCGGAAGACAACTTCTCAGTTGACTTTGCCTGAGATGTAGTTGTAAGACCAAGCATTCTGTTAGAGTTCATTGCGGTTAAATTGTGCTGTACTACCATAGTATATTCCTCCTTGAATTGGGGCTTCATCCTGAAGCATATTGTTTATTGTCTACCGTCTCACTTTTGACACGTCCTTGTTTTCAATAAGTAAATTCAGCAAACTTGTTTTACTTGATTAATATATCGGAGGAATCCGGAAATACTTTAGACCTATTTTGAAAAAAATGTAAATTTTCTCAGAATGTATTTTTCTGGTGTTTTGCACTATTTATTTTTTTATATGCGCATCCTCGGCAAAGCAATTCGCGTAGAGGATAGCATATCTAACGGGGTTGTTCATTTATGGGTAAAATATATCTCACCTTGGATAAGCTGTGTTTTGAACCCTTGGGAAGGGATTAGTATTTCTTAGTATCTCCCTAGTATACCAGCAATCTGCGAACACGACGTTCGCAGAAGTCGTAACCGCGCCATGGACGGCGCGTTTACGACGCTTGCGGAATTAATAATCATATAAATGGAGATACTTAGAAATACTTATCCCTGTACATTGGTCAAAACATAGCTTATCCAAGGTGTGATATATGAATAACCATAATCCCCAGCCCCATTAGATACGCTAATTCGACAACCTGCACACAAAGAAAGTGGGACTAGCTTACGCTAGCCCCACTTTGGTAGTTTGCTTATGAATCTCTTAAAGATTAGCCAAGCAGAGAGAGAACGCCCTGATTGGACTGGTTAGCCTGTGCCAACATAGCCTGTCCTGCCTGAGCAAGAATGTTATTGTTGGAGTACTTAACCATCTCTGTAGCCATATCGGTATCACGGATAGCGGACTCAGCTGCTGTAGTATTCTCAACTACGTTGTCCAGGTTATTGATGGTGTGCTCAAGTCTGTTCTGAACTGCACCGAGATCAGCTCTCTGCTGGTTCAAAGTCTTGATAGCCTCTTTAATCTGGCCATTCAAAGTAGCTGCGTTGCTGGAAGTCTGTGCATCACCGGTAAGTCCCAGATTAGAGCACTTCATGGAGCTCATGGTCAAGGTGATGTGCTGGCCTGCCTCTGCGCCAACCTGAAGCTCAAACTGACCATTCTTACCACCAGTAGCATCAAGCAGATTCTGCTGGTTGAAAGTAGTAGTAGAAGCTACACGGTCGATTTCAGACATAAGCTGCTGAACTTCCTGATCGATGTAATCACGATCTTCGCTCATCAGAGTACCATTCTCAGCCTTAACTGCCAGCTCATTCATACGCTGAAGCATATCATGAACTTCATTCAAAGCACCTTCTGCTGTCTGCACCATGGAAATACCATCCTGTGCATTTGCGGAAGCCTGAGTCAGACCTCTAATCTGACGTCTCATCTTCTCGGAAATAGCCAAACCTGCTGCATCATCTGCTGCACGGTTAATCTTGTAACCGGAAGAAAGCTTCTCAGTTGACTTTGCCTGTGTTGAAGCTGTTAAGCCGAGCATTCTGTTAGAGTTCATTGCTGTTAAATTGTGCTGTACTACCATAATCCTTCCTCCTTGAATTAAAAGATCTCATCCTTGAGACCAGTTTGTAGTTGCTACCTTTCATCCGGTTCGCACATACCGAACTGCCGGTAGTAGTTACATAGCAACCGCCGTCATTGTGCGGATGACTGACGGATACTTTCTGTTAGGGTAAGTTCTGCATTGAATTGATAATTCATTTGCTTTACTTGTTAAGTATATCGGATAATTTTTCAGATACTTTATAGGAAAACGAAAAATTTTTTCATTTTTTCGTTTTCCTATTTGGCACCGTTATTACAATAGGATTTCTTACTGTTTACTGTCCATAAATCTCGCCTGTCCCAAGCTCGAGCCGCTCATATTCTTGTAGTAATCATATGCAACTCTGGAGCTTTGCCGATTCTGACGGACTCCCGCTCTCGCTTTTGCGAAATAGTCTTCAATCAGCTTTTTATTGCGGGCCTCCTGGGCCTGAATGGTCACACCCATTTCAGTCACCTTGGCCACCTTCTCTTGAAGCTCCTTAATCTTGGCTGCATGCTTCTTTCGATTGTCCTGAAGCTCCTGCGCCAACCCTGCATACAAGGTTTCAAAACCATCATCCAAACGCATAAGCCGTTCTATCAGACGATCCTTCTCCTCCACAGCAGCATCAAAGCTATCCAAATCAGCCGTACCGTTTTTAAAAGCTTCCTCCTGCTTAAGATTATACTCTTGAATCTCCTTAAGCACTTGTAACTTCCGGTCAAGACTTTCGGACAAAATATTCAATTGACTTTCCATTAAGCCATCCCTTTCTCTCTGTTGATACGCATTACTTCCTTCCATGTATCTCTCACAGAACGCAGATGCGTATTAACCTCTTCCAGGATTTCCTTATCTTTCTTCATATTTGCTTCAACCAATCGTCTCGACAAATAGGAATAAATGTTCTCGAAATCCTGTGCCACCGCATAGTTCATGTCCAGTGTCTGACGCAAGTAATCAATAATCTTCTCAACCTTGGTAATGTTGAGATGAGCCTTGGGAATATCTTTCTGTTCTATAGCAGTCTCTGCAATATTACAGAATTTGATAGCTCCGTCATAGAGCATCAAGGTTAGTTCCGCCGGGCTGGCGGTCATGATTTTATTGTTCTGATACTGTGCATAAGCGTTAGGTAGCGCCATATTACATTCCTCCTAAAAGACCTGTCACTGCACTTGCATTACGCTGCATCTTGGCCATTGCTGTCTCCATCTTGGAAAACTTTGCGTACCATTTATCTTCATAATCGTTCAGTTTCTGTTCCAGGTCAGATATTTTAGAAGTGTAGTCGTCATAATCAGACTTCATCTTCTTGTCATCATAGAAGCTTCCAAAGCTTCTATATCCATCCGAAGACTTAGACAAATCACTCATCTTCGAATGCAGATTCTGAGACAACTTTGTGAAGAACGAAATAACCGTGCTGGGGTCACTGCTTATCATACTCTTCAGCTTGTCAGCCTTGCCGGACGTACTGTCATCATCTGCATCGCCATCAATATGATATGCGTTTCTCTCGTTATCAGCTGCTTCAAAATATCCAAGTGTACCAATTCCGAAATCAGACAGATACATCGTCTTGCCATTGATTTCAATACCGGCAGACATGGTGGATTTCAACGCAGTGCTAATCTCAGACAAATTACTGTCTCTGCGAAGAAGTGCATCCTTAATCTTCTTCTCGTACTCTTCCACCTCAGTCTCAGATAAGGCTTCCTTCTCTTCATTCAGAAGGGGCTCATAATTTCTTGCGGAGTCCGCATTATAGAGCTTATCCATCTCATTGATGATGGAATTGTACTCCTTAAGGAAGTTCTTAACCATATCATAGATACCGTCGGTATCATTCTGGGTGGTAATCGTTACGTTCTCGCCTTCTTTCGTCTCAGAAAGAGCCGTAAAAGTCAAGCCGTTAATCTCAAATACATTGGTGCTGTTGGTAAATTTTGCTCCATTTAAAGTGATAACTGCATCCTGACCGGATACCTTGGTAGCACCGGTTGCCGTTTTATCATTCGGGTCGTAATTAGCCATAACCTGAGCAGCATATGCAGCCTTTGCATAGAATGCTTCCTGCTCCTCACCGATCAATTTATCAGTTGCAGTTGCACTGTACGTAGTCTTTCCATCCACCGTGTTTGAAGTAACATTTACATATTCCTCAATACCTGCGATTTCAGAATTCAACTTCTCGACACTTGCCTTCTGCGCTGCCAAGGTTTCAACATCTGTCTTTTTGGTGGTCAGCCCCTTAACGTCTTCCTCCAGGGTCTTAATCTGCTCATCCAGTGCCTTCTTGTCGTCCTCAGAAAGGTTCTCATCCTCTTTCTGCTTCTTAAGCTCCTCAATCTCTGCCTTTTTCGCATCAATCTGAGTGGTGTAATTCTCCACCGTATCCAGAGGATCATCTGCATACTTCTCTTCCAACTCAGCAATCTTATCTTGAGCCTTCTTAAGATTCTCCTGCGCAGTTTTATACTTCTCCAAATACGAATCTGTTCTTGATTGTACAGAACCATCAATCAGATTTTTCATATTTGCCAATGTCTGCGCTTTGTCACCTTCCACATAATAGCCTGCATACTCTTTGTACTGTTCCAAAGATGCTGCATCCTGACTTAAGTTAACCTGAAGTCCTAATGCCGATAATGCCGCTGCACCATTTGCATCAGAAGCAGTCAGACTAAAATCATTGGCCAAACCGGACTCCTTTGCACTTACAAAGAATCTCTGGTTCTTGGCATCAAAGCTTGCATTCAAGCCTGCGTCTTTCAACTTTGTCAGAACATCTGAAATGCTGGTATTTCCATCAATGTTAATGTCCACAGACCCCTTTGCACTCTCCACGGTAAAGGTGCCCGCACCGGTCACGCCCAAATCTTTAAGCTTGGTCATTGCGGTATAGTTACCCTTGGTAGTGCCGTCAGCACTCTTAAGCTCTGCACCTGTAAGATAACCGGTCTTCGCCAGCCGATTAATCTGCAAAGATTGAACACCATCCACTGCATCCCCGCCGGTGATAACACTCACTGCGCTCTCATTGGAAACCTTAGTGGTTTTCTTGCTGTATGCAGATGTGAAACGCATATTATTGATATACTTGGTCTGCAGATTCTGAAGTTTCTTATTTAAGTCCTTCCAAGCGTCCTGCTTCCAATTCACCTTGATCTGCGCCTTTTTGGCTGTATTAACCTTGGTACTCTTGGCTTCAACCAGCTGTGCAATCAAGCTTTCTGTATCCATTCCGGACATCAAGCCGGATAATCTCATTGCCATAGTTTACCTCCCTTTCCCGATTAACGTCTCTCGTCAACCAGGATACCGGCAAGCTCCCATGCCTTGGCGATCATATCCAAAGTCTTCTCGGGCGGAAGCTCTTTGATTACTTCCTTGGTATCTCTGTCAACGATCTTAATCGTTACTCTGTTGGTGCCCTCATGGATTCCGAATACTGCTTCGGAATTGGTCATGTTCTTGTTGAGCTTTTCAACAGCCTTTTTAATCTGCTCATTGCTGGGCTGCTCCTGCTCTGTAGAACCATTATTCTGGCCCTTTGCCTGGGCATTCTCAACCACATTTGTGGTCTTGTCTACTTTTTCTGCTGTCTGTACAGTGGATTCAGCGGAAATTTCCGGCTTCTCCACCTGCGCTACGGGCTTCGGCGCGGTCATCGTCTGGGCCTGTACACTCATTACACTTCCTAAGGGTTCAATTGCCATCGTAGTCACCTCCGTGTGAAAATCCTGCGTTTCCTGTTAACGCAAGTCGACAAAAACTGGTTTCTTGTGTTTCATATCGGATAATTCGCATAAATAATTAATAGTTTCAGAAAAATTTTTTTAATTTTTTTCTAAAAAAAGAAAAGGGCACCCAAAACCGGATATTTGGCTTCGAATCCCCCTTCCTTTTCTATTTTAACCTAACAGAATGAACTTAATTAACCAAGCAGTGCCTTCAACGCATCCATACCGTCTGCATCCACAGCAGCCTTGTTTGCTTCCTGAATCTGCATGTAAACTTCCTTACGATATACAGGAATTTCCTTGGGAGCAGAGATGCCCAGCTTTACCTGATCTCCCTTCACTTCCAAAACAGTAATCTCGATATTATTGTTAATAATTAATGCTTCGTTTTTCTTGCGGGATAATGCTAACATCCTACTCACCTGCCTTTCTTGCCTGAAGGATGTCATAAATAGGGAACTTCACAGGGTATGCATCTCCCTCCACAATCAACTGACAAGCCTTGCGCTCATCCACATTAATTACCAAAGGTCCCTGCAAATTCACAGACATCTTAGTCAAATCAGAGGGTACAGTAACTGTTACAAGTACCAGAATATTCTCATCAGTGAGACTACCCATCCCCTTCAACAACTCATCATCCACCTCCGGATCATAGTCGGACTTTACAACCAAAGGATCCATTACAGGCATTGCAAATCCGGGCTCATCGATAGACTGCAGGAAACGAATACCTGCGCTGGTACCCTTCTCCTCATCATGAAGCAATGTAAAACGCTTCATATCGGGGAATCCAATAATACCCTTCTCAAAGGTAATGATCTTGTCATCTGAGATTTCTACTTCTCCAAAAACTTTTGTATTGATTTCCATAAATACCCTCCTTTAAATGAAGTTCAAAAGTGTTGTCTGCATTACTTTACCGGTGGCCATCAGCGCCGCCTCATAAGTAAGCTCTGCTGAACTAAGTTGAATTGCAACCTCTGTGATGTCTGCGTCCTCATTCTCACTCTTCAGTGTCTCAAAGGTCGTCTTCTGGCTCTGCATACGATTTTCAATCAATTCAAGCTTGCTACTTCTGGTACCGCAATCTGTGATACACAGACTCACATCATCCAGATACCCCTGGAAACTGGTAATGCCACGCTCAAACAGCTTCTGACATTTATCCTTGGAAAGGGTTAATGCCTTGTCCACTGCATCCATCTGAGTCTGCAGAGTATCTGCATCTGCTCCCGGAGCTTCCATCTGTGCTTCTATTTTGGCCTTTATAGCCTCCAGATCCACAACCTCCTGCATGGCTACCACCAAATCATCCACTTCTCTGCCAATACCATGCCGGAAGCACTCATCTGCAGTGGAATTTACTCGGATGGTCTGATTGAATCCCACATCATATTCGATAGCCTGTTTCTCGACCTCGCCATCCAAAAATACTTTGTTATATTCAATCTCCTCGGCCTCACCGGGATTGGATCTGCAATAGAAATAATGCTCCGGTCTTAAATCACCGGTTTCCCACTCTGCCTTCTGGTAGGTTACCCGGATTTCTCCTTCATTGGCAACAGTTGCCACATCATCCTTAATGGCCATGAGCTCCTGGTACTTATTGGTTCCTAACAATACCTCTCCGGTCTCCGGAATAAAAATTGCTGCGTCCGGATCCGCGGCTGCCTGTGTATAGGGACTGGGCTCTGCATAGGAATGTACTACTGTGGTTCCGACGGATACATCATTGCCGGCCGCATCCTTATAAGTAACTGTAGGTGCCATATTTTCCGAACAATCATTGTATGCCAGACGGATTCTGTATACCTCTATAGCTTCCACTGCCTGCTCATCAGAATCAGTAAGGTTCTGATAATTAGACTCATTCCAATTTAAAATATTTCCGGTATCTACCTTAGTCAGAATATCAATGGAATTATTGTCAATCTGCTCTGTAATCTCATAAGGTATGTCCGTATCTTCCGCAAAGCTTAAGGAAGTATCCGTACGATATCCGGTGAACACGTAGCGTCCCGCGTAGTCTGCATCGCCTGTCACATAAACTTCATCACCCAGGGCCTTTAACTGCTCCAGAATAATCTGACGGTCGCCGCTGGTCAAATCACCATTGGAACCCTTGGTACACTGCTCAATCATATTGGTCACGATTGCCGACATGTTCTTCAGTGCATCCTCTGTTACATCCAGCCAGCTTTCCGCATCGGGAATATTCTTGCTGTAGTACTGGGTAATCTCCGTTACGCTGCTTCGAAGACGAAGTGCCCTGATTGCCACCACCGGATCATCAGAAGGTCTGCTGATTTTCTTTTGTGTAGACATCTGTGTGCTGAGCTTATCCTGGTAAATCTTGTTGGTATTGATATTAGCCAGGTTATTACGCTGCATAATCTTGTTGGTAATTCTCATATTGCTCCTTTCCGATGAATCGGGGAACTTTCATCTGTTATACTCCGGTTTCCAGAATCAACCGGTCATAAATCTCTGTCAGCGTCTGAATCATCTTGGACGCCAGATTGTATCCGTTCTGATATTTTACCAGATTCACTGCTTCCTCATCCTCATCTACACCGGAGATACCGATTCTCTGGTTGTCGATGGAATAAGAAATATTGGCATAGCTTTGTGAGAAGGTGCTTGCTCTGCTGGTATTCAATGCCACATCAGAAAGGATGGTCTGCAAAAACTCTGATGCAGAAGCGCCTCTGAAGGTCATTGCCTCTTTGTCATAGGGCATATTACTCAGCTGCTCCAACAAATCGCCCTGCTCCACGCCATCACCGGTATTACTCTTCTCTGCCAAAAGAGACGGATCTAATTCTACTGCTGCCATCAAGCTAAAATTCTTGGCAGTCATACGGTAATAGCTGTCATCACTGACCTTAACAGATACACTTTGTCCCGTGTTGTAACGGGTTTCGTCCGGCATATCAAACTGCTCGGAATCTGTTGCATGATCCGCGGTAAAAAGCTTGATACCGGGAATATTTTCTGAAGTGTATCCGCTCTCCAGAATATCATTGAACTTCTGGCTAAAAGTACGAATCCATTCATTCATCTGGCTCATGTAATAAGGAATACCTTGGTAAGTAATACTACTGCCGATGCCGGCCATCTTACCTACGCGGTCATTGGTCAGCCTTGCTGTGTTATGAGCATCCTTACCCATGGTTGCGGAAAGCGTAAAGGTATAGGAATAAGTATCCGTACCCGCATCGTAGGTATACTCCCAGGAATCATAGTAAAACTCCTGATTGCCCAGATTGATGATACCGCCCTGGTCGGACAAATTCAATTTATTCAAATCCTGCAGATAAGACTTATTTACCTGAATCGTTACGGTATCATGCTGCTCTCCGGTATCAGGATTGGTAACAACTCCCGTATCCGTCACCAGACCGGTAAAGTTCTCGCCATTGTTGCCGTCGCGCATCTCTACAAGGCCTCTCAAATTACCACCCATAGCGGCATTGTAGAGATTAAACTTTTGTCCATCCATCCAGTAAACATCATACAGACCATCGATATCCGTCTGGTTAATCTTCTCATAAGAAGCTCTCGCCACGCATTCCATTCCGCGGAACTCATTGGTATCCACCAACTGCTGGCCGCCTGCAATCTTAACGATAAACCGGTTGCCGCCTGTTTCTCTCTCAGGGTTGTTGGCATCTATCATGGGAGTCTCGATCACTTCAATATCCACAATTTTGGAAAGCTGATCCAAAAGTAAGGTTCTTCTGTCTCTAAGCTCATTCGCCTTGGTTCCTGCAAGTTCGATGGTATTGATCTGCTTGTTCAGATTCGCAATCTCGCCTGCCAGGGAATTAATCTCGTCCACCTTAATCTTGATTTCCTGATTAATATCCTTCTGCAGTGCCTCCATATTACCTGCAAGTCCGTTGAAGTACTCCACCATATTCTCCGCACTTCCCACGAACTGTGCTTTGGTACTGATATCACTGGGATTCTTCATCAGCTCCTGCATGCCGGTAATCATCAGCCGGTCAAATACTGTTTTGAAGCCTGCATTCTTACCATCATCATGGAAATAGGTTTCCACCTGTTCCATGTAGTACAGCTGCATGTCGTACTCGCCCACTTTGGAATTGTTGTTCCAGAACTTTATATCGTAGAACTCATCTCGCACACGTTCGATGGAGAGTGTTTCTACGCCTGCACCTGCACATCCGTAGGTTTGGAACATCTGCAGCGCATTGGCTGCCTGCTGGTTAACCTGCTGTCTGCTGTATCCTTCCGTCTGTACATTTGCAATGTTGTTAGAGGTAGTATTCAAGGCAGCGTTGCTGGCCAAAAGTCCTGTATATGCAATATTTAATCCAAAAAATTGTGAGGCCATATGCTACCTCCTTTCTTATACTCCTAAAGTATTGATAATGTGCTCCAGCATCTCACTGAGAGAGTTGATATATCGGCTGGATGCATTGTAAGCATTTTGGAACTTAATCATGTTGCTCAGCTCTTCATCTGAGGAAACACTGATTACCTGTGCTCTGGCACTTTCAATAGATTCCACCGTGTTTAACTGATTCTCATGAATACTTCTGTAAACATAACCGGAATTGGCCACCTGACTTACCATGTCAGAATAGTAATCGTTAAAAGTAACCATCTTCTTTACATTGGGATTCAACGTATAAATCTCTTCTGTAAAAGCAGCCTTTAAAGCATCTGCCGTAGCCTGGTCCTCCGAACCGTCCTCCAAACGGAAGCTTAAAGAAGAAGGCTTCTGCATCAATTCCTGGTTAATGCAAAGATTCTTAAGTGTATACAAGCTGTCCGAATGTGCTGCATCCTCTTCATTGTACACCCAGTAAGTATTGCCGTCTGTTCCGGTATATTTGGTGTACTCATCTGTGGTAATCTTGTCAAACATCTGAAGAGGACTGCCATCTTCATTACGCATGTAGCCACCCACATCCTGCACTGCGTAACGCACACCTGTCAGAGTCTGTGTACTGCCATCCTCATTCACAACCGTCAAATCGCCCTGCTGCACACCTGCGGCCTCAGCCAAAATGCCATTGATCTTGGATACCACATTATGTACCAGCTGATCAAATTCTGACTGGATATTCATCAGTACCGACTGGGATACTGCATCGTAGTTGCCTTCGCTTATGTCAGTATAATCCGCTCTGTGATCGCCTCTTGCCAAAAGCATGGACTTTAATCCACCCACATCCGTCCCTAAGTCAGAAGAAATCTCAACAGATAAATCAAAAACTTCCGCACCGTCAATATTATAGATGCGGGTTCCGTCAGAATCTACCGTATAAGATGCATTCTGGGGCCAGAACGGTGTATAAAAACCGGTTGCCGGATCGATATCCATGCCGATTTCGTAGCACATGCCGCCCTTTACGAAATCTACGCCTTCAATCTGTACCCATACATTGCCGGTCATATCTTCGTCATAGGATATATTGGCCAGTTCTGCCAACTCATCCAAAATCTGATTGCGGGCATCCCGCAAATCATTGGCGCGCTCCACGCCGCCACTCTCTATCGCTCTAATTCTGTCATTGAGATCCAGAATCTTGTTGCCGTAATCATTAATCAGGTCCACCTGCTGCTTGACCTGTGTATTTAAATTATCCTGATAAAAGGAAAGACCTTCATATACTGCAGATGCCTTCTCTACAAACTCAGATGCTCTCTGCACCAAAAGGCCCTGTGTCACACCGCTTGCGGGGTCCTTGGAAAGCTCCTGTATAGCGGTCCACAAATCTGCCATACTAGCCTGAAAGGCTTCTCCGTTAAGCTCTCCCAGTTGGCTTTCTACCTCCTCCAGGACATCACTGGATACTTCATAAAACATACTGCGTCCTGACTCCTTGCGGTATGTCTGATCCAAGAAATAATCTCTTACTTGTTTTACTCTGGAATATGTAACTCCGAGACCGGATTGCTGATATGAGATTGCGGTAGCTGTTCTGGAGATCGTTACATAACGTCTGTCCGCCTGTTGCACCTGCTGTCTGGTGTAACCTACCGTATCCATATTAGAAAGATTATGCGCTGTCGTATTCAGCGCATTTTGACTGGTCTGTAATCCGGATGCTCCTACATATAAACTACCCATCAATGGCATATCATCTCACCTCGGCTTTCCAAGTGGTCACATAGACCGCTGTTATTGCTTGGCGTCAAACCCCCGGCTTACACCCATGGTGTCTCCGGCACTGTAAGCGCCTCTGTTATAATTGGCAGTCTCCGGTGCTGCTTTTGCCGCTTGAATCAGCGAAATTTCAAATTCTACCATCTCAAGCGCATCCTTTAAAAGCACTCCGTTCTGCTCATTGACCTGTTTCAGCACCCTCACTGCCTGATGCAATCTGTCATGAGCCTTTATCAGCGCCCCCTGTTCTCCGGGTCTGGCTGCCAACATGTCAATCAAATTCGTCAGCGTAAGCTTTGTAACATCCTTGTTCAGCACCGTGGCGATATCCGCAGTCACTTCCGTGCGCCTGCGTTCCAGATTTGTAATCTTGCTCACCAGGGCTTGTTCTTCATCCGTGATTTTTTGTAAATTCTCAAGATTGCCGCTTACAATAATCGGCGTCTTGCGCTGGGATACAGAAAGTAGCGCCTCGTAGGCATCACATTCCCCGTTTAATACTTCTATCAGGTTTTCCATCAAACTTGCCACGGGGCCATCCTCCTTATACCAGCGCGTTATACTTCTCTAACAATTTGGCAGCAAAGCTGCTGTTGTCAACACTGTAAGTGCCGTTCTGAACACTTGCCTTTACACTTGCGGTCAGGTCCTCTCTGATATCGGGAGTCGCTGCCAGTGCTGCTTTTGCTGTCTGAATGTCCTTGCCGACACTGCTGATCTGCAGCTGGTCTCTTACGGAACCGGTAGCTGCGGTTGCTGTGCTGCGGCTGGTTTTCTGCGCTTTATAAAGCTGCTGTACCTGTGTATATGCTTCTATACGCATTCGGTTTCCTCCTTCCTTCCGAACTTCGTCTATAAGATTTCAATTGAAATTCTATTTTGAAATTCTAATCGATTCACAATATGTATCGGCTCAATTCCCAAATTCTTTAGGGTAATGAGTTGATTTTTTTTCTGATTTTGTGTAGCATGGACTAAGAACGCACAACATTTAGTTTATATAAAGGAGTTTCCCATGATTCAACACAAAAGAGAATCAAAATCTCAAAGTCCTGCAGAATATGTCATCAGCGCAAGCATGTGTATTCTGCTGGTATTTGTTTTATTTATCGGATTGTTTCTGGCTTACTTTAGTACCAGATACTCCTATTATTCTCCCACGCGCTACGACGACCCGTTTTACATCATAAAAGATAATGAGTTATGGAATCTGTTGACCTTTGGCGTTGCCGTGGCACTGGCACTTATTTTGAACAGGCTTTTTGACAAATTAGGGCAAAAACAACGGGTAGCCGGATATATTTTCCTCGGAATCAGTTGCGTCCTATATATCGCAACATGCTTGTACTGGACCAACACAATGCCTTACTACCCCAGCGGCGACCAACTCAACACCACAGCTGCTGCTTATTACCATTTAGAGGGCAATTTCATCATGCTGACTAAGGGTGGATATCTTGGCAAATATCCCCACCAAAAAGGCCTGACCCTTCTTTACGAAATACTGTTCTCTACCTTTGGAGATTTTTGCTATCCCGTGGCAGCCAACTTCCATATCGGAATGGGTGTTATTACCTTGATTCTGGGTTACCTTTTTGTAGAAGAGACTACCAACCACAATATCTGTAAAATTTTATATTGTCCTTTATTTCTCTTCTGCATCCCCTATATTATCATGACACCTTATGCATATGGCGATCTTCCTTCCGTATGCTTTTGTACCGTTTTATTCTGGGCCCTGCTTCGCTTTGCAAGGACCAATAAATGGCGCTATGTTCTGTTAGGCTGCATTAGTGCCTCTCTGGCCTTAATGGTCCGCTCAAACACCTGGATTGTACTAATCGCCATGATAATCGGCATGCTTTTAGTAACTATTCAAAAAAAGAAAATGCCACCCGTTTTGGCCGGTATTCTGATTATGGCCAGCGCTGCCGGCACCATAGAAGCCATCGACTATTCCTACTATCTGCGTTCCGGATATACTTCCGACCAGGGCGCTCCTATGATTATGTGGGTGGCAATGGGTCTACAGGACAGCCCCAAGGGTCCCGGCACCTACAACAATTATCAGACTATCACTTTGGGAGAAGTAGATTACGACACCGAAGCCGCCGCAGAAGTTTCCAAGGAAAATATAAAAGAGAACCTTTCCAAGTATGTAGATGATCCCGCATACGGATACTGGTTTTTCAAAACCAAACTGCTGCTTCAGTGGATAGAGCCTACCTTTGAGGCCATGTACTCCACCGCATCCTTTGATGACACTGTAGAGCTTCCGCCAATTATCCAAGACATTTACTTTGGTAACATGCATGATCAGGTGATTCGTTTCTGCGACCGCTATCAAAGCATTATATACTTTGGATTTTTGTGCTTTATCCCTGCATTTTTCAAGAAACGCAAAGAAAACCCTGCCATTCACATACCACTGATTGCCATCGTGGGCGGATTCCTTTTCAGCCTTATCTGGGAAGCCAAATCCCGCTATATGTTGCCCTACTATATGTTTATGCTTGTGTATATTCCTGACGGAATCTGGATGGCTTCCATGTGGGTGAAAACAATTTTTGCAAAATGTCAGTTGAAATTTTGTCCCAAACATGATAAACTGTCCTCGAATTAAATAAAAAAGCACTCAGGTGTCAGAGCAATTCTTACAGATTGGCTCTGGTGAAAAGGGAAACAGGTGCAAATCCTGTACGAACTCGTCACCGTAATTAGGGAGCTAAGGCCGATATATCACTGGGCAACCGGGAAGATGGCTGATGCGATGATCTTTAAGCCGGGAGACCTGCCTGAATGTTGTACACAAATGATGATTCACCCATCATTTGAAGACCACGAGTAACTGGTTGTACGTAATCTGCGGTCAACGTCTGTCTACAGACTCTCCGCGTCACTATGCGTGTAAACCCTTTACCAATTTCGTAAAGGGTTTTTCTTTTTGCATTTTATAAAAGGAGTAATGTTATGGAAAATTCCTATCGTTTTTACCAGAACAATGCATGCAAATATTATCCGTGTCACCAGGGGCTCGACCAACTGAATTGTCTGTTTTGCTATTGTCCGCTCTATTCCTTGGAGCAATGTCCGGGCAACTATCACTACAGCACCATTCACGGCAACCGGGTGAAGGTTTGCACCGATTGTACCTTTCCGCATCAGCCGGAAAACTATGATACAATCATAAGAATTTTAATTCCAAAAGGAGAAAAAGAATGAAAATGAAACACATCAACAAACTCACAAATCTTGTACTTAGCCTGACACTGATTGCAGCCATGACACTTTGTCTGGCAGGCTGTGACAGGAAAGAACCGCAGGCTCCCGCTTCCTCTGACAGTCCATCTGTAGAAACCTCTGTGGCAGAAGAAAGCTCCTCTCCCGCTTCGGAGAGTGCAGATGTCGCCTTAAAAACCTTCCAGTTTACCGTTGTAGACAAGGACGGAAATGCAACCGTATTTGACATCGAAACAGATAAAGAAATCGTAGGTGAAGCGCTCTTAGAACAAGGTCTGATTGCCGGTGAGGAAGGCCAGTACGGACTGTATGTAAAGACCGTGAACGGTATCACTGCTGATTATGATGTGGACGGCACTTATTGGGCTTTTTATGTCAATGACACCTACGCCACAAGCGGTGTTGATACCACTCCCATTGTAGAAGGAGAAACCTACGCATTTAAGGTAGAATAATATGAAAATAACAACCCGTGAACTGACTGTTTTTGGCCTGTTGGGTGCACTAATGTACACCTCCAAGGTCATCATGGAGGCACTGCCCAACATCCATTTATTAGGGGTATTTACCATAGCCTTTACCTTAGTCTACAGACAAAAAGCCCTTTATCCCATTTATGTTTATGTATTCCTTAATGGATTGTTTGGCGGCTTTTCCACCTGGTGGATACCCTATCTGTATATTTGGACTATACTTTGGGGTGCCACCATGCTGCTTCCACGGAATATTCCCAAGAAAATTGCCCCTGTGGTATATATGGCCCTATGTGCAGCACACGGTTTCCTATTCGGCACGCTTTATGCACCGGCACAGGCTCTATTCTTCGGACTAAACTGGGACGGTATGGTGGCATGGATTATCGCCGGTCTACCCTACGACTTCATCCATGGTATCAGCAATTTCTTTTGCGGACTATTGATCGTCCCCATTGTAACAGTGCTAAAAAAATTAGAAAAACATATGGGGCAGTATTAAAATCAGAATACTTACAAATGTTGAAAAAACAGCCACCGGATTTCTCCGATGGCTGTTCTCATATCATCTTATCTTTACTTCATCATACTCATAATCCAGTCAAGCAGATTGTACTGATTGAAAAGGCCAACTGCTACCAAGGATACGGTTGACATAATCTTAATCAGAATATCCAGGGAAGGACCTACAGTATCCTTCAGAGGATCACCTACAGTATCACCTACAACCGCTGCATCATGAGCAGGAGATCCCTTCTTCTGACCTTCGATGGCACCGGACTCAATGTACTTCTTACCATTATCCCATGCACCACCTGCATTACCGGTGAAGATTGCCAGCATAATTGCAGAAAGAGTTGCACCAATCAGTACACCACCTACAAACATAGGACCACACAGGAACCCGGCAACCAGAGGGAATACGATGGAAAGGATTGCGGGAACACGCATCTCCTTCAAAGCTCCCTGAGAAGAAATCTCGATGCAGGTCTTGTAGTCAGGCTTTGCCTTACCTTCCAAGATACCGGGAATCTCCTTAAACTGTCTTCTAACCTCTTCTACCATCTTACGAGCTGCCTTAGCAACTGCCTCAATCAACATACCGGAGAACAGGAAAGGAAGCGCCGCACCAATCATTGCACCTGCAAGAATCAAAGGATTGGTAAAGTTCAGCTCCAGAGGAGTGGTAGGATCATTAAAGGAATACAAATAAGAAACAATCATGGACAATGTTGCAAATGCAGCAGAGCCGATTGCAAATCCCTTACCGATTGCTGCGGTAGTGTTACCTACAGAGTCAAGCTTATCTGTAATCTCACGAACAGCAGGGTCAAGTCCTGACATCTCAGCGATACCACCGGCATTGTCAGAAATGGGACCATAGGTATCAACGGAAACAGTGGTACTTACGAAGGAAAGCATACCAACTGCTGCCATGGAAATACCGAACATACCTGCAACCGCATAGGATGCGAAGGTCGCAATACCCAAAAGAATCAAAGGTGCCATACAGGACTTCATTCCAACTGCAAGGCCCTGAGTAATGGTCAATGCCGCACCCTCTTTGGAAGCCTCAGCAATCATCTGGGTGGGCTTATAGTCATAGCTGGTGTAGTACTCAGCAATCATACCGATGATAACACCACTGATAACACCGATGGAAGCCGCAATCCAAGGAGAAAGGAAGCCAACCTGGAAGCCTGCACCCACTAATGCATCAGCTACGGAAGCATCACCAAAGATGAAATAAGTTGCACCCAGACCTGCAAGAATGGTCAAAGCTGCAGAAACAAAAGTTGCAGTATTTAAATCCTTGTGAGGATTGTCAGAGCCCTTCTTAAAGAGCACAATTGCAATACCCAGTACACAGGCAATTAAGCCGCACGCTGCAAATACCAAAGGATAATAGAACATCTTCTCCAAAAGTGCCTCGCTTAAAGCTCCCTTATTGGCAAGAGATGCAATAAACAAGTGCACCGCAAGGATAATACCGGAAGTAATGGAACCAACATAGGACTCCAGAAGATCAGATCCAAGACCGGCAACGTCACCTACATTGTCACCAACATTATCTGCGATAGTAGCAGGGTTTCTGGGATCATCCTCCGGGATATGTGCCTCAGTCTTACCAACAAGATCGGCACCCATATCAGCAGCCTTGGTATAAATACCACCACCTACACGGTTAAACATTGCTACGATAGAACAACCCAGTGCATAACATGACAGACACTGTGTGAACACAGCACCGTCAGTAATGGCACTCACACTCAAAAGGTCCATACCAAGACCAAAAATCACATAAACAATAAACAATCCAAGCAGTGCAAAGCCGCCTACACACAGACCCATAACAGAACCACCGCGAAAAGCAACCTTAACAGTCTCGCCAATACTCTTGGTCTCACGTGCCTTGTTGGATACACGTACATTTGCATAAGTAGCAATCTTCATACCAATCCAACCTGCTGCTGCAGACATAGATACACCAATCAAAAAGCTGACAGCTCCCTGCCATGCCATGAATGCAAACAATATTGCAATAATCACAACTACCACTGCAATAATTTTGTACTCATAAGTAATAAATGCGTTTGCTCCGACTCTAATCGCCGCAGCAATCTCAGACATCTTGTCTGTACCTTCCTCCATTTTCTTAACCTTGGAGAAGTTGAAGGCCGCAAAAGCAATTGCCAATAGAGCCGCTGCAATTACTAAAACCAATAACATTTCCATAACTTGTAACTCCCTTTCATTTGTTAAAATTTAGTCGTTTAACGCCTTCTCCCGCCAAAACGCTATACAGTCAATATTATCAAATTTGTGCGATTGGGTCAACCAAATTCGTGCGTTTTCTACAAAAGCCATAAAATCGAAATCTTCTTTCTAGTAAAAACTACTAAAACGTTTTCGGAACCATTTTATCCCCCTGCCTATATATACAAAAAGCGCCCTGCCAATTTTAGCAGGACGCCTGTCTGTCACTATTTATTCAGCTTTAGTTACCATCTACGCTGTAGTTGGGAGCTTCCTTGGTGATATGAATATCATGAGGATGGCTCTCCTTAAGGGAGGCTGCGGAAATCTTTACAAACTTACCGGTCTCCTTGAGGGTTTCGATATTGGAAGCACCACAGTAACCCATACCGGAACGAAGTCCACCCATAAGCTGGAATACGGTATCCTCTACGCTGCCCTTGTAAGCCACACGTCCCTCAACACCTTCAGGAACAAGCTTCTTGGCATTGCTCTGGAAGTAACGGTCCTTGGAACCATTCTCCATAGCAGCGATGGAACCCATACCACGGTAAACCTTGTATTTTCTTCCCTGGAACAGCTCGTAGTCTCCAGGGCTCTCTTCACAGCCTGCAAACATGCTACCCATCATGCAGACACTTCCGCCTGCTGCGATAGCCTTGGTAATGTCGCCGGAGTACTTGATACCGCCGTCAGCGATGATGGGCACACCATACTCCTTAGCAACTGCATAACAATCCATGATAGCAGAAATCTGAGGAACACCGATACCTGCTACCACACGGGTAGTACAGATGGAACCGGGTCCGATACCTACCTTAACTGCATCTGCGCCATGCTCAATCAATGCACGGGTTGCCTCGCCGGTAGCTACATTACCTGCGATAACCTGCAGATCAGGATATTTCTCCTTAATCATCTTAAGACAATTCAATACATTCTGTGAATGACCATGTGCAGAATCAAGCACAATCACGTCAACCTTAGCTGCTACCAGAGCCTCTACGCGCTCCAGTACGTTAGCAGTGATACCAACACCTGCACCACACAGAAGTCTGCCCTGCTCGTCCTTTGCTGCCAAAGGATACTTTACAGTCTTCTCAATATCCTTGATAGTGATAAGACCCTTCAAGTTATAGTCCTCATCCACAATGGGAAGCTTCTCTTTTCTGGCCTTGGCAAGAATCTGCTTTGCCTCCTCCAGAGTGGTTCCCTCAGGAGCGGTAATCAGACCCTCACTGGTCATGGACTCTTTAATCTTCTTGGTGAAGTCAGTCTCAAACTTCAAATCGCGATTGGTGATGATACCAACCAGCTTGCGGCCCTCAGTGATAGGCACGCCGGAGATACGGAACTTCGCCATAAGCGCGTCTGCATCTGCCAATGTATGCTCGGGAGTCAAAGAAAAAGGATCAGTGATAACGCCGTTCTCAGAACGCTTTACCTTGTCAACCTCTTCTGCCTGTGCCTCGATGGACATGTTCTTGTGGATGATGCCGATGCCTCCCTGTCTCGCCATAGCAATCGCCATGCGATGCTCGGTAACGGTATCCATACCTGCACTCATCATCGGGATGTTAAGCTTAATCTTCTTGGTCAACTGAGTGGTCAAATCCACCTGATTGGGGATTACCTGTGAATAAGCCGGTACTAACAGTACGTCATCAAAGGTAATGCCTTCGCCAATAATCTGTCCCATTTTCTCTCCTCCTGTATTCTACTTAATTTAATTATTATCCACTTAGTTTAACAGTGTTTTTCGCCACTGTCAATAAGCATTTTAGTCATTAAAAACCTTTCGGGGCGCAACATTTTTCAGCGCTTTTACCATATCCTCCGAAGGAGTCAGAATTACCTTCAGTCCGCCCTCATAATACATGCAATAACGGGTGTCCGGAATCTCCTCACCGGCACTGTAATCCACCACTTTTACATTGCGGTTTTTGAAATTATCCAGATGCCAGGAATTGATAGGAGCAAAAACCTCCATACGGTCGATACTGTACTCCGCCACGCGTTTTCTCTTGGACTGAGCCAGAATACTATCGATACAAAGCTCCTTGTCCAGATACAAATACTCATATTCTACCTGAGAATACATGCCTGCAAAATAAGCACCCGCACCGGTAATTGCCGCCGCAATCGCAAAAGGCCAAAACAACATCATTCCCAGACAAAACACTACTGTTAAACCGATTAATACCACCTGCAAAACCTTCTTGCCGCCGGACTTTTTCGCCTGCACAAGACATTCCACATAAACATCACTCATTCGTCTATCCTAACCTTTACTTTAATATAGTTCCCCCCAATGATTCCTATTTTACTATGATATAACATCAAAAGAGAAGTTGCAAGGCAAAAGCTTGGTAATATCTTTCATACTCATGGACTCCGTACCCACAATACCCACCTTACATTTCAGGAGGTACGTCTGGATTTTCTGAAATATCTTCATTTTTTACTGCCACCAATTCATACATGCGGTATAATACAAAACATGATGCTACGATCCAAAAGGGTACATATGCAATTAAATATCTTGCGCGGGCTTCAAACAGACTCACAAAGAGCATTACGCCCAGCAAAGATATCACCAATACAGAATTCACCTTGTCCCGCTTAAGAGCAATTACCCCCAGTGGAAGCATAAACACTACGAGCCAAATCATCTGACAAACAGTAGCATATATTCCATAATAGGCCCCGTCTGTATAATATATTTTTTTCAAAAAAGGGGATACAACCTGATTCTTATCCTCAAATGTATGATAGAAGAAATTACCTTCATGCCCCCACGCCAAGGTCCCGTCATTAAAGTTTGTAAGGGTTTTCTTTTGCATATGTTTCAAAAGTCCCCAAAAACCATAATCGGATAATCTTTGCTTAATCACTTTTACTTCTTCTTTTGTCCTGATTTCTTTTAGCATAAACATCTGTGAAAATTCCACATCTGCTTCGCTATGAACCCCATTGCTCTTTTCATTCAAGCCCAGCATTAGCATGTGGGTTATCCCAAGACTTGCTTCCTGGTCAATCTCAAAGTCCAGCTGTTCCAAAATCACACTTTCAGCTTTAAGCGACAGCAATATCGTCATACAAGCAATCACAAGGATAAGAACACCCTTCTTTAATTTATCCCTATGAAATTCTTGTATCAAATGCAGAGCTTCCACAATCAAAAGCGCCATAAACACAACAATGACATGTCCCTTTACCCTACACCCCCAAAAGGAAAGAAGGCAGATTCCAAACCACTTCCGATAATCATGCTTCGTACCATCAATAGTCTGATAAATTCTCAGGATTGAAATAGGAAAAATCAATCCCATCATATCCGTATATGGGATGATATTCCAGCCGGACAACCCAATGAGAAACACATAAATCCCCCATGCAAGCCAAGCAAAGCGTTCCGTTTTGACTAAGTCCCTGACAACCTGAAATAAAATCTTGCCCGTCAGTGTTGAAAGACCACACTGTACCAACACAATGAAGAAAACCGCTTCTTGCCAAATCCCTATCATACTATTGACCTTGTAGCATACCGCGAACAAAAAGACAATCAGTTGATTATAAGGATAATTAGAAAAATAGTAATGGTCCGGTTCTGCGCCTTGACCTGTTGCAATCCTCTGTGCATTTCTAAGTACAATATCCACATCCCACTTTGTCGTAAAGAAAATGTTATAAAAGATATAGCTTTGTACCACAAACAAAATCAATGATGCAATATGTATATTCCCTTTGCTGCCCAAAGAAGGCTTAAGCCGTACCACAAAACAGAAGACAACGGCCAATAATATACCAACCATCAGCAAAATCCAATTAGGCACCAAAAAGGAAGTCTTACACATATACCCTTCTCGAGATAACAAAATAACTGCTGCAATAATCCCGCTGATTATGGTAAACAGTACAAATGCAATTGTGTTTAGCGTTAAACAAATTCTTTGTCTCATCACATTCTATTTTCTCGGTTTTACTCCTATCAAATCCAGCTCTGTATACCAAACCTCATTGTCATCCAACACATAGCAATACAAGTCCGGATATCTCGCCGCTATTGCCATATCCGGTTTCTGCGTAACTATGACATCGTAGTCTCCCATTTTCTCAGGAAGCCCTTCCACCACAGTATGCTCGTAAAAATAAAATTGCAGCGCCGAAAAAATATACCAGTTAGGATCAACCTTTCGATTATCAACTGCATAGACTTTATCAATATTGATATTAGCATCTTCCAGCAAGCATTTTTGTTCATAGGAAGCTCGCACCATACTGGAAATACTTTCATTTACGTCTTTGTTATAGTGTTCATTTCCGTTGTAATATCCCAGCACCAGCATAAATAAGACCGGTATTAACGCCCACATAAAATTCTTTTTTATGTAGTAAACCGCACAACTGATTAACAATACTGTGACACAAATCAAAACACATTTATAATAAAAGGCCTGATTAATTTTCTCATTACTTTCTGTAAAAAATTTACATAAAAAGATACTTGCCGCAGAATGATTTTTCACCAAAGGCACGACCCATAACAAAAATGCACTTATCAATGCACCCAACGCACCAACAAAAGGTTTAATCCAAGAAGCAACCTCTCTTTTATGCAGCAAATAGCAACCGGTAAACATAAACGGCATTGCAAAAACATTCCAGTACCGCACATAGCACAGGCCCTTATATGCATTTGCCACACCCTCTTGATTTGTCCCCCATGTCTCATACATGCCCACAAACCAGTCCGATACAAAAAAGGCAGCGAACACCGCACCCATACAGAGAATGGTCATAACCAATGTCATATTTACATAGACAGACTCCCCTTCAGCCTTGCGAAAAATTACCCCATACAAATACTGCAGTGCCACAACCACAGCCGCCAAAAAAAGGCCACCGGTGAGCAATGTCTGTACCGTAATATTTCCCACTAAGATATCAAACCATATAATCCATGTATCTACATCCAAAATACTAAATTCCGTGTGAACCGTTACAGACGCATTGGTCAGGCCGCTTCCCGAAGAGCTCCAAATCGCATTCTGATATACACTGATAAGCAGCCGCACAGCACCTGCTGCTGGAAGCACCAACAGTGTGCCAAGCAACATTTTCTTCTTCTTGTAGACCAACACTCCCATCATTGTCAGGAAAGAAGCAATGATAACAATAATAGCCCTGGTATGTAAAAGAGTTGCATAGGTACATGCCAAAATATAAGCAAGTCCAAACAACATAAACTTCCTTGCACATTCAACATGCTCAACCATCTTACACTGAAGCAACACCACTATCCACAATACCACTTCCAGAATAATATCATTTACAATCGTTCCGTCCATATCTCCATACATGGGTAATGAACAGATAAACGCCAGCTCCAACAACAGTAGCTTGGAAGAAAAACTAAAATAATGCTTGCCGATATAGTAAACTGTTCCGGAAATAACACAACCCCTTATCACGCGTGTCACGATAAGAATAATCCGATAGATAGCAATGGGTGAAAGCTCCAAAGCAAATAACGGTGCAAAAAGTGCATAATATCCAAACCCATAATATCCGCTTCTGGCAATAACACCACTCCAATCAAATCCTGCCCATGTTGCAGCACCTACAATTGCCCCCAACTCATCAGTTGTGGTGTGCAAAGGATAGGTTCCCCAAAAGGGAAGGGACAAAATCAGCGACGAAAGAATCATAATGGCAATAACGCACACCTTTTCGTGTTCGCATATATAATTTTCAACTCTGTTCGTCATTTCCTTGTGGACTTTTTTCATAGCTTATCTCATCTTTCTTTCCAAAACTTTTTTCACATAATAATACTTGCGATAAATATAAGGCAAAAGCCCCCTGGTGGGCCATTTTTTAATCGTGGTGTAAATCACATCGAAATCCTTGCCGTATCTTTTAATCATTTTTTGCAAATATACTGCATAACTGGGATCCATGGACTTCCCGGAGGACATGTGCCATATCTTGGCAGGTACCGCATAGTTTTTCTTTCCCGCCAGAATCATATTCAAACAATATTCCACAGCATACCAGTGAAATCCTTCTTCTTTGATAAATGGATTTTGCTCAAATACTTCTCTCTTAATCACAAACAGACATTCATCAACAGTCTGCACCTCGTGCGCATTATGAATCACCTGACTAAAATCCGGAAGAAGCTTTTCTTCACCATGCACAATACTTGTATAAATAATCCGATCACCCTTGGCGCCGGCAGCCGCTCCCGCGATTCCCACCACGCCAAAATCCGTTAATGCATCACATTCTTTCATCAAATCTGCCAGAGTATGGGCATCCAGAAATCGAATATCCGGGTGCAAAAAAACAACATACTCGCCACAAGTTTTCGAAAAAGCCTCATTGTAGGCTTCCCTGATAGAAGAATACTGACCATTAAAGTTATCTATAGGGACCAACTCATAGTCGATTTGTTGCTGTGTTGCCAGATTCTCCTGAAATCCTTGGGCAATCTCCTTGTCATTATACATAGTAATGAGTGAACATTTCGTCCCCATTTTATCTTCTCCTGTTACTTCCTATCTTGCCGGATATCCATGCCTTTGCACTGCCAAATTCCTCGGACCGTCTATAAATACAGTAAAACAAAATATTCGGTATAACCACACAAAGAACGCCCCGTATGACCAGTGTCTTTATACAACTTCCCTGGTCCTGATAAGAGAAGTTGCTGCAAATCATATATGTTCCGCCGCAAACCAATGCCGTAACCACTGCGTACTTAATTTGCAACATGTAGAACTGTAACGCTTTACCGTTTTTAAAATAATATTTAAAAACAAGTCTTTCAGCATATAAGAAATTGACCAAAAACAGAGAAACCAGCGTACCGGCAATTACTCCATTTAGTCCCCAGATCCTTACAAAAATGTAATTTAATAATAAATTGAGCACTGCTTCCACGACAGTACACTTTCTGTAATGCCACCACAGACCTGCTGCATTATAATAAATACTTTGCATATCTCCCATGGTCAACAGGAAAAAATAACCACAAAACAGAACCACTGAAGACATGGAAAGCATATTTTCTGTCCCCATCCATAAATACATAAATGGCTGATACAGGCAGAGCAGACATACCGTACAAACGCCCGATATCCACAAATACATAAAATTAAATCTCTTCAAATCATTATAGTTCTGTTCTACCGTTTCTGTCTGTATGCTATTCCCCACCCCTGCCAAAACTGCCTGCACAATGATTGCCAAAATAGAAATCACCGAAGCCATAATAAAATAATAATTGGTATAGATAGCGGTCATTGCCAGGCCCAGATAGGCTGAAACAAAAATACTGTCAAAACTATTTCTTGTAACCGCGCACAGTCTGCTGATTAACAGTCCTGAGACCTTTTCCTTCAAATCAGCTTTTGCTTCCTTATTGACCTTTCCCCTACAAACATACTGGGGAAAAAGTTTTTTGGACTGGTATGCAGTCAGCAGATTTATCAGAATTGTGAATAGGGGAAGCATTACCGCATAGAGATAATAGTTTTTGCACCAGACCAAGACTACCATCTGGACAATATACATAATTCCCTTCACAACTGTTGCGATACTCTGTGTAACATCCAAACGCTGATGCGCATTGATAATCGCACTTCTGTACCCCAGGAAAAAATAACTGGAACAACTGTTAAACAAATAAATCGCATATAAAACATACAAATTAATATCTGACGGGTAAGAATCCTTAATCAGATATTCCAAAAAAGGCATGATTGCCAAACCAATAGCCAGCACAATGAATCCAATTGTAAAGTAGAGCTTGCGAAATAAATTCAGTAGTGCGCAAATCTCTTCTCTATTGTCCTGTGCAATCGGCTTATACATACAATATACAATTGCAGTGCCAAAACCCAATTCTGCCAGATTTAACACTTCCAGAATAGAAACAAACAAGTTATTTAGGCCGGCATATTCCTCTCCCATTACCCTGATTAAAATCGTACGCAATACGAAAGGCAACAGCAAAGTTACAACCTTATTCACTCCACCTGTAACAATATTCCTCAGCGCATTTTTGGTTCTATCCAGTCTGACTACTGTTCTACGATTGTCCATAACCTCACTCTTACTTCTTTATTCCATCAATACTTTCCATGAAATTCCTTGCAACACTCTCACAGCTATATTTATCTACAGCTTTGCTTTGTCCCTGCTGTGCCAGATTAGCATACTTCTTTCTCTGTTCAAATACATCCTGCATTGCCGCCACAAAATCGTCTTTCGTTTCAAAGGAAAGGCCATTTTCCTGATTCTCTATAATCTCTTTGGTTCCGCCTGCATATCTGCCCACAACCAGACAGCCGGCCAGCATTCCCTCAACGGTTACTCTACCGAACCCTTCCGCCGGTGAATTCATAATCAGGATATCCTTTGTGGCCAGTTTGGACTTCATATCTGCACAAAAAGAACCGATTGTCACCTGGGCTTCCATATGATATTTTTGAATCATCTCTTTCATCTGCCCAATGTATTCGTCGGAGCCGTTACCCACAAACTCCATATGCCAATTGTGGATTCCAATCTGATTTAAACCATGCAGTAACTCCAAGGTGTTTTTCGTGCCCTTGGCATCACACAGAGCACCCACCTGCACCATAGACACCAGCTCTGACTGCAATACATTGCGGTTGGCAAGATAATAATTTTCCACAATAAATCCATCATAAAACTGCACATGGTTTTGGATGGCGTAATCGGACAAATAAAATTCTTCCGTGGCTTTTGATATAAATATCACCAAATCTGACTTTTCAAAAAGCATCTTCATCCGAGGCTTGTTGCGATATTCACAGTTCATACCGCTTTCTAACATTTCTCTCATGTAATATACATGAAAAGTCCCCTGCTTCACAGCTGCTCTGGCCCCCACATCAACCGATGTAGAATTGGAGCAGACCACATCAAACTGATTGCGTTTAATATAGCTTCGGAGCGGGCCGACCGCCAAGGTGTTCAACAGGTTGTGAAACACCTGCATTAGGGAAAGCCTACGCTCTATCCTTTTATAATTGCCCCGATAAATAATTTCTTTACACTTAATCCCTTCCTCTTCCCAAAAAGGAATAACACTCCCCTTATTGCGAATTGGTCTGGGCACTAATACCTCTATGTCCACCGAGTCCCCATAGACCCTCTTAAGACCCACAATCAAACTCTTCAATGAAACACTTGAACCACCGATTGCATATTCATTTGAAACAAATAGTATCTTCTTCATTTAATCCCCTTGTTTCATCCTGCGCTCTAATCTTGTTAATAATGGTGAATGCAGCGTTACCAACAACACCCGGTCCAACAGCCATTCCATCCAAAAACTGAGCAATGTCATTTTACCGGCCAACAACGGCAGTAAAATCCTGGGCTTAACCCGTCCCTTTTTCAGCATTTTGCGCGCTGCTATGGCGTGTTTAAAATTTCTCCCGTAAATATTCGTCTTATAATACTTACGGATAAAGGATAAATTCTTTTTCCTATATGGACTGGTAAGATTGTGCACCGCGTCCAAATATTGTTTACACAGCGTAACCTGTTCAAATGTCTCCAGTAATCTCTCATCGCTGTTTCGGTTTTGAATGGATACACGCATATCTTCCAAGGCCTGCTGTTGTTTCCGGCCGATGTCCGACACATACTTATGTGCATAGGTCTCGGATTTGAGATTTACTCTCCAATAATAACCTACATAAGAAATCGTGCTTACCTTATCCGCCTTAGACAAAGTTTCCACCTTCATCAATAAATCGTCTTCGAAATTGATATAAGCACGGAACCTAAAAGCATGCCTCTGCCAGAAAGAAAGGCGGAACATACAAGTCCAGATATGAGGGTAGCGATTTATATTTTGCTTGCCGTAAGGAACTTGAAAACCGTTAAACAGTAAGGGAAACAGCAAATTTTCATCTATTTCTGTTCCGGTATAGGTTCCGTCCTCCATCACATCGAAAACTGACAGCTTACCATCAACACTTCTTCCTGAGCTGCATATAGCCACATCACTCCCATCGGATTGCATTTTCTCATACAATCTCTGATACGTTTCCGGCATCACAATATCATCCTGGTCACAAAAACAGATAAAATCTCCTGTAGCCTTTTCCACACCGAAATTCCTTGCAGAAACAACGCCGCCATTGGTCTTCGAATACAAAACCAACCGATGATCCGTTTTCATCAATTCCCTGATAACAGTCTCGCTGCCATCAGTGGAGCCGTCATTAATCAAAAGAATCTCCAGGTTCTCGTAGGTGGATTTCTGTATATACTTTACTGTATCCGCAATATAGTTCGCCCCATTATAGACCGGGAGCACAATACTGATTTTCTCTTTCCGGGTAATCATGCTTTCTTCGCAGCTTCCTTTATCCACTTCTGTTGCTTTTTGTTCTTGTAAACCCGTCCAAGGAACCGGGCAAATCTCATCCCGGGAAACCATGATACCACGGCCAAAATCCGCAGTGACCAAGGCACCCGCAAATTGCAAACCACACCCCTGCGATGCTTTCTAATCAGCATCTCCAAATAAGTCTTTTCTTTTGCATGCGTCTTATCAACCAACGCATAATTGTCCATCAGGATAAAAAACAAATACCCCTCTGCAGCCTTTTTAAGCGTTGCATCCGCCGAAACATCCTGCAGCATCTTGAGTGCATGCTCTACTGCATCGAGCCTTGAGGGTTTAAAAGTACTGTTTATAATACTCTCCCGCCTCTGCCTATAGTAATACATGGGATAGTCCACAATTCCTATCTTACCAGACACGCACAACACCTGATAGACCGTAATTATATCCTCAAACAGCTTCCCTACCGGAAACCGGATATGCTCAAACAAACTGCTACGATAAAGCTTACCGTGAGCATAGGTAGGAAACCCCTTTCGATAAAACATGCAAAACATTGCATCCCTTGCAGTAATTACCTGTTCTCTTCTCTCCGGACCAAGATTCCTCTCATCCTCAATCTCTGCGATGGTTTTTACAAATCCTCCTACTGTCAGATCTGCATTTTGTTCTGTTATACATGCAAGCAGACGCTCTATCAAACGCCTGTCCACATAGTCATCTGAATCTATAAAAGTAACGTACTCGCCACTCATAATATCCAGTGCTGCGTTTCTGGCATCTGACAAACCGCCGTTCTCCTTGTGTATCACCTTGATGCGGGAATCCTTATCAGCATAGCCGTCGCACATTTGTCCCGAAGCGTCTATAGAGCCATCATCTACCAGTATGATTTCCAAATTGGAATGGGTTTGAACCAAAACAGACTGCAGACACTTGTCCAGATACGCTTCCACATTGTACACCGGCACAATCACACTGACTAACGGCTTCGTCTCTCTTTCCATCCCACTATTCCTCTACATACTTCAATCTGTTCTTCACTTCTTTGTAGTCATACCTTCTGAAAATATAGGCGCTTGTACCCTTAAACAACACACCGAACTTCTTAAACCGGTACTTGCACCCCGGCTTTACCAGCACCTGTAACATCATCAGCCAAAAGTGTCCCAATTTGGCAAGCATGCCAAAGAAACCATAATACAATCTCAAATTAATCAGATAGTTGCGGATATAGTAATAATAGATTCGAATTCGGTTCGGATTGTCCTCTTTTACTACAGAAAGGGCCTTCTCATTGGCTCTCTTGTGCAGAGCCTTGCTTTTGCCCACAAGCCACCCCTGTCCTGCATACTTGGATAAACGCAGGGAATACTCCGTATCGTCTCCCCAGATAAAATAACTGCGGATAGGCAGACCCACTGCTCGCACCGCTTCTGCGCTAAACATCATGGAGCAAAAGGTTGCCGTATGTACTTTTACCAGACTGTGCTCCAATTTGCTGTTCCAATCTGCGTAACCGTTTGAGCCCTTTTGGAACATTTTCATGCGGGGTACATTCATGGGCTCACCGCTCATGCCGTACACATTACCGGACAAATAGGCAATTTTCTCATCACCAATGTAATCTATCGCTGCCACCAGCTCTGCCAGAGCCTCAGGCTCCGGTATGGTATCGTCATCCATCACCCAAATCCAGTCTGCACCCATCTTCATGGCACGCTTAACGCCTTCATGGAACCCTCCTGCCCCGCCAATATTCTCAGGCAGCTTACAGTAGCTTAATTTCCCGGACTGAAGATAACCGCTCGCTTTGACATAATCCTCCGTCCCATCTGTGCTATTGTTATCTATAAGCAGCACCTGCATATTTTCATAGGTCTGAGCCATAAGGGCAGCCAGGCATTCCTTCAGCAGTTCCTTTCGATTGTAGCTTACAACCACTGTAACAACTTTTCTCATTCTTCCGCCTTATCCTTGTTTTCAATACACTTTAAACGATACTGCACATCCTCCAAAAGTTTCCTGTTGGCTGCAATAATATCACCCAAAAGTCCTACCACACCGGTCTGTACACCAATAATAATCAGGATACTGGCCAATATCAGAGACTGAATATGACCGGAGCCGGAACCACAGATATAAAAATACAAAAATCTGGCACCAATTGCCATACCTACCAAAACCAAAACCATACCTATGCTCATAAAAAACTTCATGGGCCGATACATCATAAATGCCCGGATAATGGTTATCATGGACTTTTTCACGTAGCCAAACATGCTCTTAAAGAGTCTGGATTTGCGAAGCTCCGGATTGGTGCGGATGGGCACGGACATAATCGCCATCTTGTTTCTGCCGGCCTGCACAATGGTCTCCAGCGTATAGGTATACTCATTGATAACATTCATACGCATGGCCGCTTCTCTTGTATAAGCTCTAAAACCGCTGGGCGCATCGGGAATCTTGGTATTAGATGCCTTCTGCACCACCCAGCTGCCCAGATGCTGAAGTTTCTTTTTTAAGGGTGAAAAATGTTCGATTTCATCAATGGGACGCTCACCGATGACAATATCAGCCCGGCCCTCCAAAATAGGACGGACAATGGTCTCAATATCCGCCCCGCAGTACTGATTATCCGCATCCGTGTTCACAATAATATCTGCACCCAGCTTACAGCAGGCATCCAATCCTGCCATAAAACCTCTTGCAAGCCCTTTGTTGCGCGTAAAGCTTACCACGTGATGTACACCCCATTTTCGGGCCACCTCTACCGTATTGTCCGCGCTGCCGTCATTGATAATCAGATACTCTATGGTATCAATCCCATCAATATGCTTAGGCAAATCATTTAGTGTAACTTCCAAGGTCTCCGCCTCATTGTAACACGGTATCTGAATTATAAGTTTCATTACCCTTCTCCTCTGTCACTGACCATTCTCTGCCAGCTTGGTATCTTTTAAAACCACCAGTGCAAACTGATTGCTCTTCTTTATACATTTGTAGGAATCCGAATATCCATCTGTGGTAAGAAAGCCCTTGCCTACGATATAGAACCCATCTGTCTCTTCTTCCATGTAGCGGCTCTGGATGACGGTTATCGGTCTGTCCGGCATCAAAAATTGGAAACTCTCTGACCAATATCGGGACTCTGTATCCGCGCAAAAATAAACCTTTTTGGTTCCTTCCTGATCCATTCTTTCAATACAGCTTGTAATGGTTTTAATATTGCCGATACGAAGCTCCTGCTTCTCACTCATAACACCGGCTACCATATTGTCGGAAATCATTAATGCCATACCACCCACTACAGCAAGCACAAGCACGCCTCGCAATGCATTCCACTTTTTCCAAGGATTGCTCTTGACCAAAATGATTACCAACACACTTAATGCAATTCCCAAGGCTGCAAATCCCAGCACCGCCCCCTCTGCCGACTTGTCCTTTTGCAAAAACAGCGAAGTAGCAAGACTATGGTACGCCTGATAAGACTTGGTAGCTACCTTGTTCAAAATATTCTGGCTAATCAGCCCCATGGCAATCACACTTCCCACATAAGCCATGAGCTTCGGAACCCATTTGTCATCCTTCAAAAAGGCAAATACACCAATGACGATATATATACCAATCATGTATTCCGTGTAGCGCCCGTACAACAACATGTCATTACGAGCCACCCCGCACATGTAAATGGCTGCAATCATAAAATTACCAAGAAAGGCCAACAAAATCCATACATACCAAAGAGAAGGTTCCTCAGACAAGTCCCGTTTGGTATAAAAACGCTTCTTGGCAAACATGCCTGCCAGATAAGTCTTGGTCTCTTTTGCCAAAGCCTCCATGCTCCACCAAAACATCATGAAGCCGGCTATTACCAAATACAACCATTTGCCAATAACACTCTGTATCAGACCGGAGAATCCTTCTACCGTAAAAAGATTGCCCAGCTTCTCCGTCTGTCCCTCCATATTGTTCACGGCAACTCTATCGTTGTCATGATAAAACGTCTCAATCAAATCACTCTTGATCCCGCTGTGAATTAAGATCAGTACAATCATAGTAACACCAAAGGCAATGACACATTTGCGTCTGCCCGGATCCGCCCAAAAGCACCATGCCATCACCATCACCGTGGCAATTGCCACTGCCAATGTTCTCTGATGCACCACATAGAGTCCCATTACTACCACAGCCATCATCACATGATTTAGGATGGTAGGCTTCTTGATGACCCGAAGACTTAAGGCTACAAATACCCAGAACAAAAACACCAGCGTACACTCTGCCCAGGCAATGTGGGCAAACACCAGATTGCTGGGATAAAACACCACCAGAAAGCACACCGCATCAATCAGCGCATAATGTGCATCCTCGAACAGCTGCGCTGCCACTTTCCTGGCAATCCAAAAGCTGCCCACCAAAAGAAGCCCATTCACCACAATTGCTGCCCGGTACATAGCCGCAGGCGAGGACAAAAGCAGCCGAATCGGCGTCAAGATCAAAAACCCATATCCATATGAATAATAAGGAATTCCACTGGTAACAGACTTCCAGTCCGTCCCTGTCAGATACGCACTGGCTGTCCAATAGCCAAATTCATCGTCATATAAAAGCAACTGATTAAAATTCTCAATATCCCAAATCGCAGCAAGAAACAAAACAATTGACAACACAGCCGGCACCAATAATTTCAGCCAACCTGCCTTGTCCTTTGCACCATTATCTGCTGTAAAATTCTTTTGTACTGCTTCGTCCATTTTTGTAACACCCTTCGGATTTTATATCTTTTTATTTTATCATATTTGTCGGGGAATGTCTACGCATGAAAAAGGAGATATTCACCGCAATTAAGCTCTCTGAATATCTCCTTTTAGGAATCCTATTTCATTCAAAAACTGCTACGCTGCCTGCCTAACTCCATCTTCCCGTTTAATAATCTCTCTCCACTTCTTAGTCAGGAAGAACGCCAGCATACACAGCATACCAAAGCCGAAGCTGATGGGCACACTGGCCATAACCAGCTGACCGTCAATGTAATTGGCAATAAACACTGCTGCCGGAATTCGTACTGCCCAAAGCATCAGGATATTTACCACCGTAGGATATCTGACCTCACCGATACCGTTTACATAGCAGATAATACCGTTAAACACCGCATACATCCATGTGAAGGGCAGTACCACGTGAATGTAGCGCACCGATAATCGCAGCACTTCCGGATCATTGGTAAACAAATCCAAAATCGGGGTGCAGATACTTGTAAAAATCAGACCTGCAGTACAGGTAACAAGTCCGGAGAACAAGGGTATCCGAAGTGCGCCCCTTTTCAGGCGGCTGTAATTTTCCGCTCCCAGATTCTGTCCCGCAAATGTGGTAGCCGCCTGGGAGAAGGATGTAATGGCTACATTGGATAAGCCGGTAATCTTCGTTGCAATGGAGCACGCTGCCATAAAGGAAGAACCCTGTGCGTTAATCAAGGACTGCATCATAATATGTCCCAAGGAATAAATGGAATTGTTTAATCCCAGCGGCAATCCCACTGCTACCACTTCCTTCAAAATCATTTTGTCAAATCTTTTGGGAAGGAACGCAAATGCAAGCTCCGGATATTTACGCTTGATATATACCATGCTGAATACCCATGAACAGTACATAGCAATAATTGTTGCCAGCGCCGCACCTGTTACACCCATATGACACACTACAATAAAAAACAAATCCAACACAATATTTACGATGCAGGAAATTACAAGAAACATTAATGAGGAACGGCTATCGCCCACCCCCCGCAGAATTCCTGCATTCATATTGTAACCCATATTACCCAGAGTACCCAGGAAAATAATCTGCACATAAGCGCTTGCCAAATCAAAGGTATCCTCCGGCACCTGCATCAGTTTCAACACAAAAGGTCCCACAAACAATCCCAGTATGGATACAGGAATGGCACACATGTAAAGAAAGGCGGTGGCTGTAGCCACTACATCCCTTAATTTGTCCCCATTCCCCGCGCCTGCGGCTTGAGATACCAGTATAGACACACCGGTTCCAAGTCCCAGGAAGATACACAAAAGCACCTCCACCGGCTGGGAACTGGTTCCCACTGCTGCCAGGGACTGTGAATCGCAGAAATTACCCACAATCATGGTGTCCACAGTATTATAAAGCTGTTGCAGAATATTGCCCACACAGATAGGCAGCGCAAACAAAATTACCAATTTCATTATAGACCCATGGGTCATATCAATCTTTTTGGCCGACTGCATTTTGAATTTCTCCTTTGCCATCAATATAGGTATACTATACCACAAGAAATTCACGCTTTCCGCAAATAAGTTGATTAATAATCCTTAAATTACTGTTTTTTTATCCTCCGCTTCATAATAGGATATTCCGATACTTTCCAGTCCGGAATTGCAGGCCACCGTCAGCGATGCCTTTTGAATCATTACCCGGTCAAAGGGAACACATTTTAATATTTCACTCTTAATCCACTCCAATTGTTTCACACTGCATCCCACATGGGTCACCAGTATAATCTGCCTGCTGATTTTGCGTTTCTTACGAAGATGTCTGCGAATGCCCCATCTCCAGACATTTTCCAGACTACCTCCTCTAAGACTTGTGAGCACAATCTTCTTTTGCCGTATATTGGCAACAGGACGCAGGTGGAAGTTTTTACACAAGCGCGCCACCAGCGAACTGGTTCTGCCGCTTTGCATATAGACATCTGCTCCCGGCATAATAAAGCAGGTTCGCACATGATGCTTCATCTTTTCCACTTCCTCACAGATGTCATCTGCCCGCTTGCCTTCCATCACCATTTTGGCCGCCATTAGCGTTACCAGACCCATACCTCCGGACACCTGCTCCGAATCTATCACATGTACATGATCAAATCCCTTGGCTGCAGCCTGGGCAATATGGAAGCTTCCGCCGATTTCAGAGGACATGGATACATGAATAACCTCCTCTGCCTCTGTGAGCATTTCCGCAAAAAACTCCTCATATTCCTGCACTGTTACACTATCCGCGTAAACACTGCTGCTGTCAGCAGTCATATATTGCGCCAGACTGTCCGAATCAATCTCTCTGGTATCCGCAAAACGTCCATTGGGCGTTCTGATGTACAGATACATCAGTTTTACATTGTACTTTTCCAGCAAATCCGCAGGAATGTCACATACACAGTCTGCGGTAACGTAAATCTTTTTGCGCCTTTTTCCTGTAATCCTGCCAATATTTCTTGCGGCCCCCGTCTCCGACACATCTTCCTGCAACTTTACAATCTCAGGGGGCAGAAACCGCAAAATTTCTTCTTCTAATGCACGGCCCTGAACCGGCTTTTCCACATATCCGTCAAAGCCCTGTTCTCTGTACTGCTGGCCTGCATCTGCCACCGCATTGGCTGTCAATGCAACCACCGGTGTCTCTCTGCACAAACCATTCTCCTGGTCTCTCAATGCCTTCAAGGTCTCCTGTCCGTTCATGCCGGGCATCATATAATCCAGCAGAATCAAATGATAGTATTTCTTCTTGGCCATTTCCAGACATTCCATGCCACTTTCTGCCAGATCAATCTGCATTTGGGTAAAGGACAACAGCTTCTGGGCCACCTGTGCATTCATGCGGTTGTCATCCACCACCAAAACTCTTGCTTCCGGTGCAGTAAATAACGCTGCATAGGACTTTCCATCTTGGTCTGCCCTCTCCCCAAATTTGATAGAACCCACTGGTGTTTTGTCCACGATTTTTTGGTTCAAAGACACGCTAAAGGTACTTCCCTTGGTATAGATACTGTCCACGGTTATTTCGCCGTCCATCAAGTCTACCAGCTGCTTGGTAATGGCCAGTCCCAAGCCGCTTCCCACAATTCGGCGGTTACGTTTTTCCTCCACGCGGTTAAAGGAGTCATAAAGGTATTCAATATCCTCCTTGCGGATGCCGATACCGGTATCTGCCACTTGTACCTTTAAGATATACTCACCATTCTCATCTTCCTCTCCTGATGCCGTGAGCGTAACGCCACCCTCCTGGGTATACTTCACTGCATTGTCAAGCAGGTTCAGTATAATCTGCTTAATACGCTTCTCATCGCCGTACAATACCGAAGGAATTGTTTTGTCAACTTCCACAAACAGGTTCAAACGCTTTTTCTCTGCCTGAACCAGTATCAGTTCCACCAGCTCCACAAATAAATCTTCCGTGCGATATTCTACGGGTATCACCTTCATCTTCTTCATTTCCATCTGGGAAAGATCCAGAATATCATTTACCTGATTGAGCAGCATCTTGCTGGCCAGCTGAATATCCAAGGCGTAATCTCGCACTTCTCCGCCGGGATTGCGGCGCAGAATCATCTCATTCAGACCCACGATGGTGTTAATGGGTGTTCTGATTTCATGGCTCATATTGGCAAAAAACACATTCTTGGAATTGCTGGTACGCTCCAGCTCCTCCCTCTGAAGAATGTTCTGTCTGTGCTCCTCTTCAAAGACCTTCATCTGAATCTTTATGACCAGACCTGTACAAATACCTACTGCAAACACCGAGAAAAAGGAGTCTATGTATGCCGCAGACATAGAACCCATGGGTACAATCAAATCCGGTCTGAAATATGCCAACATATACGCGCCACCATACATAATCGCACACAACACAGTAAATACAGCCAGCTTTTTACCGGTAAACATGACAAACATGTAGAATATTCCCAGTGTCATCCAAATGGACGGACCACCGTCCAAGCCACCGCTTAACAGAAACATTACCGGAAATACAATCACAATTATCAGAAAACCAATTAGAGTGGCCGCCGCATCATACTTGCCGTATTTAAACGTGATGAACAGGCTGGTGCCCATGACCACCAGCAATATAACCAAAAATGTGATGAGCAAAGCATTCAGTTCCATAGTCAGGAGAATTTCTCCTATACCCACAATGGTAACCAAGCCTCCCACCATGATAATGGTGCGAAGCATTCTGTCCCGCAATTCACAATCTCTGCCAAATACAAGTCTGTGCAATTTTTTCCACATGGGCTATCACTCCTTATGATCCAGTCGCTGCTTTACCCGGGCTGTCAGCTCTACTGCAGACACATAATCCGACATCTCAATCTTTTTCTTAACCGGTGAAAGTAGCTCTCGCAACCCTTCTCCTGCATATTGATGGCTTTGCAGTCTCTCCACAAATTCCGTCAGCTGTTCTTTGTCTAAAGAGTACATGGCAATCTCCATCTCTGCCAATATCTGATCAAATTCTTCGGAGGTCAATTCCGGCAGTTCCTCAACCGGCGTTATCTCTTCACAAGGCTCCTTACTTTTGGCTGCCGCAATCCATTTATTTTGCCGCAGCGCCCCGAAGAGCTTACGATACTCATCCATTAGATTGCCGTGATTGTCCCTGATAAAATCAATTCTGCCTTCCTTGCCTGCAAACTCCAATGTCCTTGCTATCTCTGCCAGTTCAATGGCTCCGATACTGCGCATGGCTCCTTTGATACCATGTACAGTAATCACATAGTTTTTCCAATCTGCCTGCTCATACAGCTGCTGCGCCTGACTTTCTAACTCGTCGCTGTCATCGCAATATCCCTGCAAAACGCTGATATAGCTTTCCAAACCATTACAGTAAAGCACACCCTGTTTTACATCCAGACCATCCCGGCTTAAGCTTTGCTCCACTTCCTCCATATTTAACGGCCCGCCATCCTGCTGCCCGTCTAGGATAATCACCTTTTCCGAAGGTAAATGGCGCTTCAATACACGCTCCAACACAGAACGCTCCACCGGCTTTTCCAGAAAATCATCGAAACCCTCCGCCAAAAGCATTTCTCTTGTTCCGGCAATGGCATTGGCAGTCAATGCCACAACAGGCACCTTTTGGAAATAGGTTCCCACCTTGTGACGAATGTGATGCAGTGTCTCCACGCCATCCATTTCCGGCATCATATGATCCATAAACACAAAATCAAATTCTGCCGCAGAAATCTTTTCCAACGCCTCCTGCCCGCCTGAAGCTGTTGTCACCTGAATCCTGTAATTGGCAAGCAGACCTTCTATTACACGCAGGTTCATACGGTTGTCATCCACCACCAAAATATGGGCATCCGGGGCCTCAAACTTTTCTGCCCTTGTACTTTTCTCTTCCTCTGGCGCTTCCTGGGCATTCACAACTGACACTACTGTCAAAATATGAAAAGGCTTGTAGATTTTTAACACCTTGGGATTGAGCACATACTTTTCATCCACTCGATCCAACACCACGATTACCTTGGTCCTTAAAGCAAGCTCATCAAAATAGGACTGATAATTCCGATACTCCACCACACTGATAAACACGTGGGTCAAAGTCTCTCTTGCCGCATTTCTTTGGAGTTCTGCCAGATTGCGGCAAACATAACAGTTTACCTTTAACTGTTCCACCATATGGGTAATAGTAGCTGCATATTCATCACGAATTTCCACCATGGAGAACTGTTCCATGTCTATATAAGTAGCCACATTTAAGCGCTCTCTGTCCCGAACCGACGCCATGGGTGCCTCATCCAATACCTTCTGGGGCACTGCAATCTGTACCACGGTTCCTTTGCCGGGTTTGCTCCTTACAGTTATGGCACCACCCATTTTTTTCACCAGCGCATAGGAAATGGATAGTCCTAATCCGATACCACCCTCCTGACGGTTTCTGCCTGTATCTGCCTGACTGAACTTGGTAAACAATTTCTCCAGACTTTCTTCCTTCATACCGATTCCGGTATCTTTTACTGCTACCAATAAATTAATGCCATAGCTCTCCTTGCGGTAACCTACGGAAATACTTACACAGCCCTCCTCCGTAAACTTAATGGCATTATCCACCAGCTTCATAATTACCCTGCGCAGCTTCTTCTCATCACCCAGAAGGGCACAGGGAATATTGGCGTCACAATCCACAATAAGCTCTATCTTCTTTTCTTCCTTGCGGGCCATGGTCATATTGATTACATCATTGATAGTAGAGGAAATACTATAGGCTTCTTCCTCCAATTCAATCTTACCTGACTGCAGCTCAGAATAATCCAATATATCACTTACCACCGCCATCAGATTCCGGCCTGCAACCTGAATATCCAAAACACTTTCCTTGGTCTTGTCGGGAAGCTCCTCCCGCAGCAGAATCTCACTCATGCCGCAAATGGTATTTAAAGGTGTTCTGATTTCGTGGCTCACATTGGCCATAAAATCATCCTTGGAGCGCTCCACCTCTCCTAACTCTTCTATTACCTCAAGGAGCTGCTTACTTCCCTCACTGTTTTGTTTGGTCCATATATATACCACATACTGCAGGAAGAACACATTTGCCATATGAAGCACTACAATCAAAATATCATGGGATGTCTCAATGGATATCGTCTTCAAGGCAAAGGCATGATATGCGAAAATAAAAATAACGGGTAACACTGAATAGCCAATAATATCCGTTATACCATACAAACCTGAAAGCACCACAAACAGCATGAAAATAGGCAGCACACGCAAAATACTGTCTATCTGCGTAGCATAAATCACCATACAAACCTGCATTGCAATTGCAGTAATTCTTGCCCTAAAACCATATGTTTTGTACTTGCCTGCATTTACAATCCAGGCAAGTGCCAACATGGACAATACCACGCAGGAGAGCCATATTGCTTTCCCCATCTGTATCAGGGACATCATGATATTGATTCCGTAGATACTGAAGATAATCAGCTGGAACTGCTCTATTCTTTTTTGATTGATGCCTTCATATGTAAACTTCTCCAAATTCATGTCCTCCTGCACAAAAGGGACCCAAAGTCACTGTCAACTTAGAGCCCCTCCTTTCTTGTGCGTTATATTAGTATTTTCCGGAATTACCCACCAGAGAAATAATCTGCTCATTATTGCCGGAAGCATGTTCCTTGCGACGCTCAGATACACCGGTCTGTTTTGCCGCAGATGCATCGCTGTTTAAACGATATACAGCAAGAAGCTCTCGCACTCTGCCTGCCTGCTCAGAAAGCTCCTGGCTGGCTGCTGCACACTGCTGACTGGTAGCAGAATTGTTCTGTACCACCTGGGAAACCTGTTCAATGGCCTGATCAATCTGCGCAATAGCCGTTGCCTGATAGTTGGAGGCCGTCGCAATGTCTGTAATAATGGTTCCGCTCTTAGATACTGCAGTGGAAATCTCATCCAATGCCTTTGCAGTATCGTCTGCAATCTTAGAACCGCTCTCTACCTTCACAATAGAATCTTCAATCAACTCTGCAGTCTCTGCTGCTGCCGCTGAACTCTTGGCTGCTAAGTTTCTAACTTCCTCTGCCACCACTGCAAAGCCCTTGCCGGCCTCACCTGCTCTTGCTGCCTCAACAGCTGCATTCAGTGCCAGAATATTGGACTGGAATGCAATATCATCAATTACTTTAATAATCTTAGAAATACTCTCAGAAGACTTATTAATGGCATCCATCGCCTGAATCATTTCCTGCATCTGTGCATTACCGGTCTTCACTTCTTCAATGGTCTGTGCAATCAAATCTGCTGCCACATTCGCCTGCTGTGCGTTCTGCTTAGTCTTCTCAGCCACATCATCAATGGATGCTGTAATCTCTTCAATAGCACTCGCCTGCTCAGTGGAACCCTGTGCCAATGCTTCACTGGCACTTGCCACCTGTGAAGCACCTGCGGTAACCTGAATTGCTGCATCTGTAATACCAAGCATAGTTTCTCTGGTATCGGTTATCAAAGTCTGCAAAGAATTGCCCAGCAAGTCTTCCTCAGACTTGGGTGATACCTTAACTGCCAGATTACCCACTGCAACCTCACGAGCCGCCTGTGCATTGGTTCGAATACTGTCAACAACCTGCTTCAGGTCATCCATCAGCATACCAAACTCGTCGTTAGACTTCTTGTTAATCTCAACATTCACATTGCCTTTAGCCAGCTCATCCAAAACTCTTTTAATCTCAGCCAAAGAAGTTCTGATGGTTCTGGTCAGTACAATAACGATACCCGAAGTCATGATAGCCATAACTATGAATTCGATAGCTGTTACATTGGCATATTTGCTCAGATAAGCCTGCTGATCCTCTGCTGCCACAATACCTGACGCCGCAGAATATCCTGTGTACAGAGAAACAATTAAAAGGATACTAAGAACGATATAACCGACGATTAATTTCGTATGTACTTTTATATTTTTCATATTGATTACTCTCCTTCTTCCTCAGCTTCTTCACTTGCCTGTTCCAGCATGGCCAGTTCCTCATCCTTCAAAAGCTTGTCCGGATCCAGAATCAGCTTCACGTCGTCTCCTACCTTGCCCACACCGCAAACATATTTGTTCTGTTTATTCTGGTTCTTTTCTTCATTGCCGAGTGTGGGAGGCGGCAAAATATTTTCAGGTTTAATCTCAACCACCTCTGCCACCCGTTCCACGATCAGTCCTACAACCGTATCCTTCACATTTACGATGATGATACAGGTTCTGTCCGTATACGCCAAGGGCTCCTGTTTAAACCGGATTCTCACATCCATCACGGGGATGATTTTGCCTCGCAAATTAATCAGTCCCTTTATGTACTCCTCACTTTCGGGAATTGCCGTAATCTCCTGATAGACGATGATTTCTCGCACATACTCAATCTTCAGGGCAAAATATTCATTTCCCGATTTAAAGGTTACATATTTGTCACGCTGCTTGTTCTGCTCACTCATATGCAACTTTTCCTTTCTGCAATTTGATAATCTATTCCATCAGTCCTGCCGCATCCAGAATCAATGCGATGCTGCCGTCTCCGAGCTGGGTACAACCTGACAGGCCCGGCACCTTCTTGATATAGTCAGGTATGGGCTTTACCACAATTTCCTGCTTGCCCACCAGACGGTCCACCAACATACAGATGGTATTCTTTTCATTCTCCACAATTACAAGCATTCCATTGTGCATATCCGGCTCATAATTGTCCAGATGATATCTTTCACCTAACCGGAGTACCGGGTAGCACTCTCCGCGAATCATCACAAACTCTTCGCCGCTGGGCTCCGTAATCAAACGATTGCCCCGCACACCTACAAATTCCTTGACAGCGCCGGTCTCTAGTACAAAGGATGTATCTCCCACTTCCATGACAATACCGTCGATAATAGCCAGCGTCAAAGGAATCTTCATAATCATGGCACTTCCCTGACCGGGTGTGCTTTCAATTTCTAAGCTGCCGCCGATGGACTGCAGATTGGATACTACCACATCCATTCCCACGCCTCTTCCGGAATACTCCGTAACAGCTTCCTTGGTGGAGAAACCGGGCAGGGTAATGAACTGATATACCTCCTTATCCGTATAGGCACTGTCCGGCTTGTAGTAATCCAAAAGTCCTTGTTTTCTCGCCTTGGCAATAATGCCCTCGCGGTTTAGTCCCTTACCGTTATCCTGCACAATAATCCACACCTTACCGGACTCCGTCTTGGCAGTTAACGTTACTTTACCCTTTTCCGTCTTGCCAGCTGCCGCTCTCTCGTCAGGAGTTTCGATGCCATGGTCCACGGAATTTCGAACCAGATGCATCAACGGATCTGAAATGTGTTCAATTACATTTTTATCTACTTCTGTGGTGTCTCCCACCATCTCGAATTCAATGTCCTTGCCCAATTTACGGGAAACATCAAATACGATTCGATTCATTTTCTGGAAGGTATTGGTCAGAGGCATCATACGCATGCTCATAATCACATTCTGAAGATCTGTGGCAATCTTGGTCATCTGACCTGCTGCCTTGTTAAAGTTATCCAGCTTAAGCCCCGGCACCTTCAGATCCTGATTCTGCAATACCACTGACTGCGCAATTACAAGCTCTCCGATTAAATCCATCAGCGCATCCATCTTGTGTACATCCACACTGATAAGCGCCGCCTTCTCCTGCTTCTTGGGCTTGTCCTTGGCTAACTTCTTACCTTTACCGGGCTCCTTGGACTCAATAACGAAGTCACCGGGTGCAATGGTAGTACTTTCCGCTGCCTTTTGAACAACCTTGGCTTCCTCCGCCTTGGTTGCAGCGTCAGCCTTGGCCTCTATTTGCTCTACACTGGATTCTAAGTCAATCAGAATCTCCGTACCAAAGCTGTCGAATCCCATCTGGAATTCCTTGGCACTACACTCTCTGATTTCTACCTTTTCCAGCTCATATCCGGGCTGCACCAGACCATGCAAATCCTCCTCTGTAGACTGGCTTTGAAGCAAAATCTTAAAACCGTTTTCGAGAATCTCATTGGCACTGGATTCGTCGGAAATCAAATCCTCCGGATAGTGAAGCAAGTCCTCTGCAATTTCTTTCAGTGCATACACCGTTTTGTAAGCATGGACATTTACCAGCTGTACATCCGGTTTGAAGGTCAGATAAATTTTGTAAAAATGGCTGGCACTGGTAGCCATGGGCGCAATATAGAATTGCTGTGGCTCCTCGTGAACATTTTCCTTGATTTCTTTCCCCTTCTCACCATCACCGCTCTTCAGGGTAGTAAGGAAGGTATCAATAGCCGCTACCAGCTCTGCCGAACTTCCGTCCGCCGCCTCGCCGTTTTGCAGTTTTTCCATCTCCTCCGTGATAAAGTCTGCCACCTGCAAAACATATTCCACCAACTCCAAATGGGGTACATTTGTGGGTTTGGATTCACGTAAATAATAGAACACATCTTCCAGCTTGTGAGATATTCTGGTAATCTCGTCAAACATCATGACTCCGGAAGAACCTTTGATGGTATGCATCGTTCGGAAAATCTCGTTGATGCCGTCCTCATCAAAGCACTCCTCATCCTTTTGTTCCAGTACGATTTCCTGAAGCCTCTCCAGCAGCTGTCCGTTTTCAAACAAGTACATGTCTAACATGCCTTGTGTATTAAACTCTTCTGCCATTTAGCTCTCCTTTCCGCATTGGGTACACACGGCCTTTGGCCGCCTGCATCTATATCAGTCCAAACTTCTTAAGTGCCTGTTCAAAACGATCCTGATCAATAGGCTTGCCGGAATACACACTGCATCCCAGATCAAATGCCATCTTCACATTTTTCTCCTCATTCAGCGCAGTAGTCATAATTACCTTGGCTGCCTTCTCCTTGGGGATGTTTCTCTCTTTTTCCAGATTACGGATACCCATAAGTGCCTGATAGCCGTCCATTACCGGCATAATAATATCCAGTCACACCAAATCATAGGGCTCATCATCCTCAAGGGCCATCATAAAAGCATCCACCGCTTCCATACCATCTACCGTTACATCACACTCACCGTACTTGGACAGGAAACCTGTCATAAATTTTCTGGTTACAAAATCATCTTCAGCTAATAAAATTTTCATACCGATTCCCCTTTCGTCTATTACATTTTGCCAAGCAGTATATAGGTTCTTTTTGCAATATCTGTCAATCTTTCCTGATGTTCCACCGCCCCGATATCGTAGGCTACCTTGGGCATTCCGTACACAACACAGCTGGCCTCATCCTGCCCAATGGTCTTAGCACCGGCCGCCCGCATGGACAAAAGTCCTTTGGCTCCGTCTCCCCCCATACCGGTAAGGATAATACCAACAGCCTTATCCTTAGCTTCTCTGGCCACAGACTCAAACATCACATCCACAGAGGGACAATGCCCGTTTACCTTAGGGCCGTTTCTAAGCACCACCTGATAAACACCGTTTTGCTTGACCAGATGCATATGGGCATCTCCGCCGGGAGCAAGTAAAGCCTGTCCGGGCACCACCAAATCTCCCGTTTTGGCCTCCTTTACACGAATACGACACTGATTGTTTAACCGCTCTGCATACATGGCCGTAAAACCGGCCGGCATATGCTGCACAATCAGCACCCCCGGAATATCTGTATCAAACTCCTTTAATACCGTGGCAATTGCTTCTGTGCCGCCTGTGGATGCACCGATTGCCACAATCCGTTCCCCATTGCCCGGACCCAGTGGCTGATTGGGCGTCTCCAATGGTATACGCTTGCGTCCGCCGATTTTGGCAATGGACGCTACCTTGATTTTGACCAGAAGCTCATTTTTCACAAATGCCTCCAGCTGCTCACGATTGGCACTTGCCGGCTTAGCCACAAAATCCACCGCTCCGGCACTCAAGGCATCAAATACCTTTTCACTCAATGCACTGATCACCACCACCGGCAACGGATACTGGGGCATCAGCTTCCGCAAAAATTCAATACCGCTCATTCTGGGTAATTCAATGTCCAATGTCATCACATCAGGTTTATGTTCAATAATGGCATCCCGCGCTTCGAATGGGTCCCTTGCTGTTGCCACCACCGTGATGGCCGGGTCCGCATTCAGGCTTTGCACCAAAAGCTCTCTGAACACCAGAGAATCTTCCACTACCAACACCTTAATCTGGCGCATAGTCACTACATCCCTTCTTACTTACGGAAAACAGATGGCTGTATCATTTCCAAGGAGCAACTCTCTCCCTTGTCCAAAGTCTCTGTGCAGCCCAGGAATAAATATCCTCCCGGCTCCATCACATCATAAATCTTCTGCATCAGCTGTTTTCTCGTCTCTTTATCAAAATAAATCATCACATTCCGCAAAAATATCACATGCATTTTGCGTTTGAACGGAAAATCATCCATCAAATTAAACTGCCTGAAAATCACCTCATCCTTAATCTCCCGGGTAATTTCATAATCCCCGTCAGCTGTAGGAAGTAGGTATCGCCGCTTCCATGACTCAGGCAAATCTGTCACATTTTCAGCACTGTAAACACCTCGCACTGCCTGAGCAAGCACCTCTGTATTTACATCCGTCGCCAATACCTTAGTGTCCCAAGCATCCGCTTCCCAACCGAAGAAGTCCCGAAGCAGCATGGCCAGCATATAGGGCTCCTGACCGGAGGATGCTGCACCGCACCAGATACATAAGTCCTTCCGCTTCTCTTCCCTGCGTTTCAACTCCGGCAATACCTTTTTGCGCAGGAAGTCAAAATGCTCAAATTCCCGCATAAAAAACGTATGGTTGGTGGTAAGGATATTAATCATTTCCCGCTCAAGTCTGCCGGCATGATCCGACTCCACCGCATCCATATATTCACTGTAGCTTGAATATCCGTTCCATTGAAGATAGTTGCCTAGTCTACCGCGGATAATCTCCTGCCGCCGCTCCAACGCGATACCGTATTTATTCTTTACAAAACGATAAATCCGCAGGAATTCCTCTTCTGTCATGTTTGTATGCATATTTCCCACCTTGTCCGCTTAATGAAGCCTGCGAACGATTTTTTTCAAAATCCAATAGATATCCGGGTTGAACTTACTTGCAGCATCCTCATCCATGATTTTGAATGCGTCCTCTATTTCAAAGGCGCCTCTGTAAACTCGACGCTCCGTCAATGCACAGTACACGCTGACCACTGCCACAATCTGGGCAGCAAGAGGAATTTCCTCCCCCTTTAGCCCCTCCGGATACCCGGTTCCGTCCCAATTCTCATGGTGGTAATTGGCAATTTCGATTGCCATCTGTATGAATTTATTGTCGATACCCATTCCCGAAATATCGCGCAGGACCTTGGCACCAATGGTGGTATGGGTCTGCATCACCGCATTCTCATGCGCATCCAGAGAGCCCGTCTTTTGCAATATGTCCGTAGGAATCGCCAAATTACCTAAGTCACACAAGGGCACCGCAAGCTCAATCGTATCTACATATCCGTCAGAAATCAGATGTCCGAAATTGGGAGACAGCTGCATTGCCTCTGTCAATGTGCGGCAATTATAGCTGAGACGTTCCATATATTCTTCATCGTATCGGGCATTTTCCTTGGCCACGCGAATCAAAGCATACAGCACGCTCTTGCGCTCCTTCTCCATCTGCTTGCGCTGCTCTGTCATAGATATCTGAAGCTGTCTGTTTACCTCCATCAAACTGCGGTTGGCCTCACTTAATTTAAGATGCATATCCACACGGGCCTTTACCACCTCCGGGATAAAAGGCTTGGTCACATAATCCTCACATCCCAGTGTAAAACCCTTGACAATGTCCGAAGGGTCATCAAATGCAGAGATGAAGATAATGGGAATCTCCTTGGTCTCTGCGTCGGCCTTCAGACGCTCACAGACCTCATAGCCGTCCATCCCCGGCATGGCAATATCCAAAATAATGAGCTGAGGTTTGACATGCTGCACCATTTTCAGTGCCTGCATACCATTTTCTGTCAGAACCGGCAGATAACCCATTTCTGCTATAATGTCTCTCAATACAAATCTGTTGGCTTCCACATCATCCACAATCAGGATGCGCGGAATCTCTTTTCCCGGCTTGCCTTCTGCCATAGAAAACCTCCATACCGCTACAACATTTTCTGTAATGTATCATAAGCCGCTGCAGCCTTCTCATAATCGCCTTTTTGAACAGCCATCTTCAGCCTCAGCGCTGCACTTTTTATCTCTCTGGGCGCCTGTTCCAGAAGCTGCTTCACGGTCTCTGCAAAGCCCTCTGCCTTCTCCCAGTTATCCATCTCCATACAAAGAATCAACTTGGACATCTTCTTGTTCAATTCCTCTTTGTTGGCCTCTTCTCCATATTGCCAGATCTTATCTCCCTCGCCGCCTGCGGACAATGCCTGCAGCTTGTTGCTCAACACTTGCTCACCACTTTTAACTGTGTAGTCCTCTGTCCAAGCCGCGCTCTCCTCCGGCAATTCCACCCAGACGCTGAAGGAAAACACCGAACCTCTTCCCGGCTCACTGTTTACATGAATACTTCCACCCATCAGCTCCACCAGCTGCTTACAGATGTTAAGTCCCAAACCTGTTCCGCCATATTTGCGGGAAATGGAGGCATCTGTCTGGGAAAAGCTTTTAAACAGCTTCCCCTGATCCGCTTTGGAAATACCGATTCCGCTGTCGGACACCATAAAAAACAACTCTATCCTTTTACCTGCCTGGGAGGTTTTCACTGCATCCACATGCACTTCACCCACGGAGGTGAATTTGCATGCATTGGATATCAGATTGTTCAAAACCTGCACCAGTCGAAGTTCATCACCCACAATCTCTTCCGGAATCTCAGGAGAAACGCTGATAGAGAAATCCAGTCCCTTTTCATTGGCACGGTTACTGTGGGTACTCTTAACATAATCAATCATATTCCGGAAATGAAACTTCCGGGGCTCCAAAACAAACTTGCCTGCCTCCAGCTTGGAAAAATCCAGGATGTTGTTGATAATCGCATTCATATCCTTACATCCTCGCTCCACCAAGCGAAGAAGCTTTACCTTTGCCGCATCCTCTTCTATCCCCAAAAGCTCCTGGGTATTGCCCAGAATACCATTGACAGGTGTTCTTAATTCATGCGTTACATTGGCTACAAATTCCGACTTGACCTTCAGCGCTTCCTCCGCCTCCTGGCCCGCCTGCGTTACACGCTTCTCCAAAAAGCTTTCATTGCTGATATCGTATGCCATACAGATATAGGTGCAGCCCCTTGCCATCCCCGTAGCTTCAAACAGCTTCATCTTACCCGGAAAACAAGTCCTGTTATAACGGTAAATCATGACCTCCCGCAGAGCGCCCAGCTGTCTGTCCACCAAAGCCACCTGATTATTCTCTATGCGAAAAGCCTCCGGAAAGATCTCCGTAATCAATGCCTCATACAACTCATCGCCATATTCCAGCTGCTCCATGGCCATGTGATTGGCATACACAATTCTTCCATCCGATCCAACAGCCATTATGATTTCTAATGCATTGTCTATTGAAAATTGAAACAGTCTGTTTTGCTCCATTCTGACCTCCCAAAAACCGCATTCTAAATCACAATACGCATTATAAGAATTATACTCTCTTTTTTCATAAAAATCGAGTCTTTTTTCGCATGTTTTTGTAAATTTTCCGTTAATTCGACAAAATTGCTAGAATTCTATCCATTGGTCACTATAATCCTGTAAACAAAAAAGACATCTCCTTCAGGAAATGTCTCTTTCTCCGTTATAAAGCTCCCATTCCGGGATATACACCTGCCACGCCCAGCTCCTCCTCTATACGAAGCAACTGATTGTACTTGGCCACACGCTCCGAACGACTGGGGGCACCGGTTTTAATCTGGCAGGTATTCAGTGCCACTGCCAGGTCCGCAATGGTAGTGTCCTCCGTCTCTCCGGAACGGTGGGACGCGATGGCTGTGTACCCTGCTTTATGAGCCATTTTAATCGCCTCTAGTGTCTCAGATACCGAACCGATCTGATTCAATTTAATCAAAATACTGTTGCCGCACCCAAGCTCAATCCCTTTTTGCAGCCGATTGGTATTGGTCACAAACAAATCATCCCCCACCAGCTGCACCCTGTCACCAAGAGTTGCGGTCAGCTTCTGCCAGCCCTCCCAGTCCTCTTCGTCCAATCCATCCTCAATAGAAACAATCGGATACTTATCCACCAGCTGACTCCAATGCTCGATAAGACTCTCAGAGCTAAAACGGATGCCGGCCTTAGGCAACACATATTCTCCTTTAACGTCCCCTTTCCACTCACTGGCAGCTGCGTCTATGGCAATCACAAAATCTGCCCCGGGTTCATATCCGGCCTTGTGAATCGCTTCCAAAATCAGCCCGATGGCCTCCTCATCATCGTTCAGATTCGGTGCAAAACCGCCTTCGTCTCCTACAGAAGTGGCAAGTCCTTTAGACTTAAGAAGTGCAGCCAAAGCATGGAACACCTCTGCACACTGACGTAGCCCTTCCCGAAAGCTTTCTGCTCCCACAGGCATAATCATAAACTCCTGCACATCAATATTATTGGCTGCATGAGCTCCGCCGTTTAGAATATTCATCATGGGCACCGGCAAACGGTTGCCGGAAACTCCGCCAAGGAAGCGATACAAGGGCATATCCGCCGCTGTTGCCGCAGCTCTCGCCGTGGCAATAGACACCGCCAGGATTGCATTGGCTCCCAACTTAGACTTATCCACCGTACCGTCTGCCTCTATCATAGCTCTATCCACCGCATAAAGATCGGAAGCATCCATACCTACAATCGCTTTAGAGATAACCGTATTAATATTTTTAACCGCCTTGGTCACACCCTTGCCCAGATATCTCTTTTTATCATCATCTCTTAACTCCAGCGCTTCAAACTCACCCGTAGATGCCCCGCTGGGTGCAGCCCCTCTCCCCACCGAGCCATTTGCCAAAGTCACCTCTGCCTCCACAGTGGGATTGCCTCTGGAATCCAGAATCTCCCTTCCTACCACCTTTTCAATCTGCATATAATTCATCTTCTCCAGCCTCCCATTGCAAACTTGTACATTTACTACATTATATGCCCGGAAAGATTGGTTTATACAAAAAGGATGCCCTACCGGTGTATCAAGCCGTAGGGCATCCTTCTTACGCCGTATTCTGCATATACGACATGAATGGAGTTTTACATGATTTTTGTAGTTAGTCTTAACTAACCCTCTTTAATATAGCATATCCTTTCCGGGATTGCAAGAGGTAAAGTAAAATTTTTCTATCTTTTCCAAATTCAGTCTCTCCCACTTACCCGGCATCTCTGTTAATAAACTCCGGTGACGTCTTAGAATATACAAACTTCTGTGCCTTGTAAAGGCTTGCATATCCGGACAACACATTGCAGAATGCAATTACAATTGCAAAGGGCAAAAGATTGGCACTGCCAAAGATTTCAATGGCCAGAATCATACTGGTAATGGGGGAATTGATGACACAACAAAACAATCCTACCATCCCCAGGGCAGCGCCCAGATGGGGGTCCAGGCCCACCAAGCCGCCCACCGTATAACCCAAAGTTGCACCGATAAAGAATGTAGGTACAATCTCTCCGCCCTTAAATCCGCATCCGATGGTAATCGCTGTAAACACTGCCTTTAAGATAAAATCATAAGGCCTTACCTGTGCATAAATCGCATTGTCCACCACCTGCATACCTGCTCCCAGATAATCCGTGCCGAACAACACTACCAAAATCAACAGAATGGCTGATCCTGCCCATACTCTCAAATACGGACTGCTAAAGCGTTTCTCAAACACCTCGTGAGTCTTGTGCATCAGCACCACAAAGGCAATAGATACTGCCGCAACACAAGCAGATAATATCAGCAAATACACAAAATTGTGAGCATCAAGTGAAAGAACCGTATCCAAATCATAGGTCACGCTGTGGCATCCCAAAAGCTGTGCCGTAAAAAATGCCACCAACGCACAGCAAAGACAAGGTACCAATGCCGCATAGTAAAAAGTACCCACACTGACTACTTCCATGGAAAAAATCGTTGCCGTAAGCGGTGTGCCGAAAAGCGCTGCAAACACTGCCGTCATACCGCACATAACCAGTAACGACATCTGCTTTTGGTCCGCCTTCATGATCCGTCCCATGGCTGTGGCTAAAGAACCGCCAATCTGCAACGCTGCACCCTCTCTTCCGCTGGAGCCTCCCACAAAATGGGTAATCACCGTGGCCAGAAAAATCGCAGGCGCCAGCATGCGGGACACGCGTTCCTGCTGCCTTACAGACCGGATAATCGTATTGGTCCCCGGCTGATTGTGAAGACCTACAAAACGATACAGATACACAATCAACATACCACCAAGGGGCAGCAGGAGGATTAACCACCCGTGCCCCTCTCTTACTTCTGTCACATAATCGATGGCATGATGGAAAATAGCACCTACAACACCACAGATACCGCCAAGCACCAGCGATATCAGAATCCATCTCACACCGTATTTTAGATTCTCTATATATTCATTTACATTCTCTTTTACTACTTCACGCATTAGATTAACCCTTGAATAAATATTACCAGAATCAGTATCGGAAGCACCACTCGGAAGTACAGCTTCATTCCGCGAGGCATCTTAACACCGGTACCGGTATTGACCTCCGCCAAATACTTGTCAAAGCCCCAGCCCCACTTGGTAACGCAGAACAACACATACACCATTGCGCCTATAGGCAAAAGTAGATTGCTTACAATAAAATCTTCACTGTCAAGTATGTCCATGCCCTTAATCAGACGCACATCGCTCCACAAATTATAACCCAGCACACAAGGCATACTTGCTACAAGTATAAATACTGCATTAATCCAAACCGCCTTCTTACGACTCCAACCAAAGTTATCAATGCAGGTTGCAAGCAGATTCTCAAACACTGCAATAACCGTAGTAAAGCTTGCAAATGTCATGAAGAGAAAGAACAATGTTCCCCAAAGCCGTCCTCCTGCCATTCCTACAAAAACTTTAGGCAATGTAATAAAAATCAAGGAAGGGCCTGCATCGGGCTGCACCTGAAAGCTAAAACATGCCGGAAAAATAATCAGACCGGACATCAGGGCTACAAAGGTATCCAACGCACAGATGCGCAGGGATTCTCCCGTCAATGTATTATCCTTGGACATATAACTTCCAAAAATCTCCATGGATGCAATACCAAGACTCAAAGTGAAGAATGCCTGATTCATGGCTGCGGTAATCACTGTGGTCATTCCCCGCTCGGCAGCTCTTCCGAAATCAGGCAGCAAATAAAACTTGATACCCTCTACAGCATTGTCTAAAGTACAGCTATGCACTGCCAGCACTACAATCAAGCCCAGAAGACCAATCATCATAACCTTACTGATTCTCTCAATGCCGTTCTTCAATCCAAAGCTGCACACAACAAATCCTGCCACAACCATAAGAACCATCCACAAGGTCATTTCTCCGGGATTGGCCAGCATGGCTCCAAACACACCCTCTGTTGCATCTGCCGATACCCCTTCAAAGCGGCCGCTGAAAAACTTTACAAAATATCCAAGCATCCAGCCCGCCACGGTAGTATAATACATCATCAACAGATAACATCCGATGATACATAACCATCCATGCCAATGCCATTTGCTGCCCTTAGGCTCCAGCTCCTTATATCCCAAAACGGCGCTCTTACGGCTGGCTCTTCCCACAGCCAACTCCATGGTAAGCACCGGCACACCCATAATAAGCAAAAACAACAAATAAAACAACACAAACACACCACCGCCATTGGCGCCGGCCACGTAAGGAAATTTCCACACATTACCAATACCGATTGCGCAGCCTGCACTGACCAGAATAAAACCCAGTCTTGATTTAAAGCTTTCTCGTTTCATAAGTACCTCCGCTGTATATCACTCATTTTTACATCATAACAGAACTTCAGCGGAAATACCACAATGAAATTCTACAGAATACTTACATTTTCACAATCCAGCAAATCCACCTTGCGATTGGCTCCGAAGTCACAGTTTTGTATGGTGATATCGTGGACTGTGCCGGGTCTTCCGGCTAATCCGTGAATGGTCACTGCCATCTCTCCACCGGTACACACACAATCTTCTATCAGGATATTGCGAAACTCCGGAATATCCTCCGGGTCATCACTTTCTACCACCGGATCATGATAATCCATCAGATTGTGTACATAGTCCATAGTGATGCTCACAGCCTTTTCCTGAAGCTCCACCATATTCATTCTGCGTATACAAATATCTTCCACCACGCCGCCGCGACCTATGGCACTTTTAAAACGAATGCCTACTTTGGAATCAATACAGGTGCAGTCCTCCACCAGCACATTTCTAACCCCTCTGGACATCTCGCTGCCCACCACTATGCCACTGGGACTCTGAAGCACCGTACAGTCATGAACATAAATATTTTCAGAGGGCTTCTTCAAAAGTCTGGCCTGTCTGTCTTTGCCGGATTTGATACAGATTGCATCATCCCCCGTCATGAAAGTGGAGTGATGAATATGGACATTTTTGCAGGAATCCACATCAATCCCGTCACCATTTTGGGCGTAGGGCGGATTGATTAAGGTCATGTTTTCCACGGTCACATCCTCACAAAAATAGGGATGCAGCATCCATGCCGGTGAATTGCGGAAGGTGACGCCCTGAATCAGCACCCTTTCGCAATGATTAAAATGTAAAAGCACCGGACGGTAGAAATCATAATAGTCAGCAGCCGCTTCTAACGCAGCCTCTTCACTCTCATAATCATCCGGAAAAACCTCTCCCCGAAACCGCTCATTATAAATGGTTTCTTCAGGACACCACACGCCGCCTTCGCTGCTCTCTATCACATAGGGAGACTTGTCCAAAAGCCCCTTCCATTGACGCTCCGTGGTTTTAAACTGTTTCACCGGGCGCCACAAGTGACCGTTTCCGTCAATCACACCTGTTCCGGTGATGGCTATGTCCCGGGCACCGTTTGCATTGATGGGCGACAGGGTACGAATCCTGCGGATACCTTCATAGTCCGTCACAATAAGCGGATACTCCTCTTTGTTTTTGCTAAACAGAAGCACGGAATTGTCCTGCAGGTGAAGCTCCACACCGGTAAGCAATGTGATAGGTCCTGTGAGCCAGATTCCGCCGGGTACAACTACTTTTCCGCCTGATAGGGCAGCTGCCGCAACAGCATCCGCAAAGGCTTTGGTATTAGACACTTTGCCGCCTGCCACCGCACCGTAATCCTTGATATTAAACTCTTTATCACTTCGAACCGGCAATTTTACATCGAATTCTTTTATCATAAGGTTCCCTCTTGTCTTCCTCGGCTGACCGTGGCAGAAACCACCCAGCCCTCCGGCAACAGTACATCATAGGTGATGGGACAATCAAAATCATTATTAATTACATAGTGCAACTCGCCGCCTGCCATCTCAAGGGTTTCTATTTCACCGCCCATGGAATAGTGGCCTGTAGATTTCACTACCTGAGGCCTGTTCTGCATCGGCGTAATCTTAAATACCGTTGCTCCGTGGGGTGCGATTTCCTTGCTTGTTATCACATCCTTGGCGTCCACATTGGCATAATACTCCCCGGAATAGTAATCACAGATAAGATACTTCTCCGCCTTGGAGGCATACTCCGGCAGCAGTTTTTCCACACAGATTTCTACCGCCCGACTGTTCTCATCATCCCAATTAATTACACACAGAAAATGTGCATCCAAAGACTCCATATACACATCCACCATACCCGGAAAACAAGTCTTCTCCATGAGGTTAACAGGTCTTACAACGCTGGGTAAAACAGGCAGAATCCTGCGGTACTCCATAAGACGTTCATCACTGATTTTGTCTAAAGGCTCGGTAGCACACATAATACCGCCACTCATAAACTGATTGAGAACCGAGGTCTTAACCTCCTCATCATTTAAAAGACCATAAGTCAGACGAAGACCTCGCTCCATGGTCTCATTTTGGCGAATCATCAGTGCATCCGGGTCATTGTCCCACCAGCGGTTCATGTAATATCTCATCACACTCTGCTTGATGGTATAGGGAGCCGTCTTACCGTCCTTGTTGATATTAGAACTCCACATGGATAGCACATCCGAACCGGTTCTCTGGGCATCCACAAGACCTACTATCGGGTCGTAAAGACCGCCGCACATAAGGAAATAGGACTCCTCTCCCATACCCTCTCTGATGGCACACACTGCCCTATAATAGGCCTCCGCCAATGTAACGGTCTTGTCAAAAAAGTCCGCATCCTCGTAAATAACTGCCGCTCTGGTAAAGTCCAGCTTATGATAGGTATATCCCCAGTCATCAGTAAGCATCTGATACAACTGCGTAAAATAAGTATAGGTTGCAGGATTGGTGATATCCAACACATGATAAACCGTATCATTCATGGGAAACAGACAAGGCTTGCCCTCTTTGTCATGCAAGCGCCACTCCGGATGTTCCTGCCAGATAGTGGCCGTCTCATGGGCAATAAAAGGACTGGTCCAAATACCCGGCCGGTATCCTGCCTCCTTGATTTCATCTGCCACCTGCTTCATGGGCACAGGGAATTTCTTATTGGGCTTCCACTCTCCCAAGGTAATCTCCCACCCCTCATCTACCTGAAACACGTCGAAGGGCAGACTTCTTCTGCGCATTATATCCAGATTGGTTTTGACATCCTCATAGGTTACCGTCAGGCCATAATAATACCAGGTACAAAATACAGAAGGACGCTTACCGCATCTTTTGCCGTAGCGGCTTGCCTTGTCTTGCGCGAATCGCTCAATTTCCGCTTCTACATCATTGGTCCATACCAGTTTTACTGATTCGCTTTCTACACATCCATCTGCCGGAAGCACAATATGAAAAAGCACCTTTGCACAAATCTTCTGCAACTGATAGGTCCCATCCAAAATAATATCCGTTTCAAAAAGCTGCTTTCTGCCGCCGGGAAACTCCACCAGCAGACTCTGCTTGCTGCCCTGAATCACCGTCAAATGGTCACTGATCACCTTGCGAACAGACTCACCGGCCTCAGACTTGTCTCCACTCTCCGTCATGGCTCCCATAACATCCTTCATACGCTCATCGGGAATACCCAATGTAAAGGTTCCCGGCATATCATTCTTGTGGCGACCGCTGCGATACACTTCATAGGGTCCCTCACCTACACACAACTCGGATGTTCCGAATGCCTCCCACAAAATAACATCCTTTAAAAACAGCTCCTGCCCGGAACAATTTTCCACTTTCACTGAAATTTCCTGCACCTGATCCGTTTCAGATACACAGGGAATTATCTTGATATTGCCATCCGACTCTCTCGTAATATACTCTACTCCGTTCAAGGTATAACACAAAGCTATTTTGTCCATGGTTTTTCCTCCTTCTGTAAGTGACTCAGACACCATATTAAGTTTATAGTACAACAAAAAAATCCTCCAAGCTATAACAGAAAATAGAGATATTGAAGTATATTACAGTTTTTTTATTCTTTGGACTTAATTACCAAAATAAAAAGCACCCCCGGAAATAATCCGGGGGCACCCTGACACAAAAAGGATTCTATATTCCGCTATCTGCATTTTGTCCACAGCCACTGCAACCACAGCCACAACTCGCAGCATTTTCAGATACACTTCCGCAGGCACAGCTTCCACCCGCAGAACAACCGATACATCTTACACCGCGCTTTTTAGCTTTGATAATATATGCCACGGCTGCGCCAATGATTATGGCGAGAATCACGAAAACAATTGCATTTCCCATACAAATAACTCCTTTTACCTAAACTACTTTTAAGCAGCTTTCTTCGCCTTGTATTCTGCATCCAGCTTGCGTCTTTCACTTCTGGCAACGGTAACAACCACTGCAATAATTGCAGAAACCGCGATAAGACCGGGAACAAATGCCGTGCCAAGCGCACCGGTTGTAATCAATGTACCAAACTGATAAATCAGGAATGATACCACATACCCTGTCGCAAACTGGATACCGATAGCAGATGCCAGCCATCTTTTGGATTTCAGTTCTGCATTCATGGCACCAATTGCTGCAAAGCAGGGCGGTGTAAACAGGTTGAAGCACAGGTAAGCCAAAGCTACAACCGCAGTCATCTCAGCGCCGTTTACATGCATGCCTGCTGCAACAGAAGCTGCTGCACCCTCTACGATCTCAAAGTCACCGTTAATCATGGTCTCGCCCATGGCGTATACTGCTGCCAAAGTACCTACAACCTCCTCCTTGGCAATGAATCCGGTGATAGCAGCTGCTGCAAGCTGCCAAGCACCAAAGCCAAGCGGAAGCAGAAGTACTGCAAAAGGAGATGCAATACTTGCAAGAATGGACTGACTGGGATCCTCTACCATTCGAAAGCTCCAGTTAAAGGAAGCCATAATGGTAACAACTGCGTTGCATACCAAGATAATGGTACCGGCCTTCACAATGTAATCCTTACCGCGGTCAATCATGGATAAAATTGCCTTCCAGAGGCTAGGCACCTTATACTCGGGAAGCTCCATGATAAAGAAAGACTTTTTAAATTTAGAGCTTGTAATATACTTTACGACCACCGCCCAGAACAAAATGAGCAGAATACCTGCGAAATACATCATAGGAGCCACCCAGTTGGACTCCGGGAAAAAAGCACCGGCGAACAAAGAAATTACAGGAATCTTCGCGCCACACGGAATAAACGGAGCCAGCATGGCAGTAGCCCTTCTCTCTCTCTCATCACGGATGGTTCGTGCTGCCATAACGCCGGGAATTGCACAACCGGTACCGATTACAAAAGGAATTACAGATTTACCGGAAAGTCCCACTTTCTTAAACATCGGATCCAGTACAACTGCCACACGGGCCATGTAACCACAATCCTCCAAAAGTGCCAGAAGGAAATACATAACCATAACCAACGGCAGGAAACCAACAACGGCACCCACACCACCGATGATGCCATCAACAAGAATGGTTGCAAGCAAAGGATGTACATTTGCACCTTCTACCATACCTGCTACCCACTCCTGGAAAACTTCAATCCAACCTACCAGCCAGTCTGCAATCCAAGTACCTACAGTGGACTGGGAAATATAGAATACCAGGAACATCACAACAACAAACAGTGGAATACCTACGAACTTATTGGTAAGCACTGCATCAATCTTGTCGTTAATGTTCACATCCTTGGTCAGAACCTTACGGGTCTCAACATCCTTAACAACCTTATTAACAAAATCAAAACGCTTTCTATCCTCAGCCTCAACAGCTGCCTTGTCAGTCAAATCGATATCTGCCTGCACATAAGGAGCCTTCTGCGCCTTACCCTTGATACTTGTCGCTGTCTTAATCAGCTTCTCCAGACCCTTTGCAGAAGTGGAAACTGTATTTACTACAGGGCACCCCAGCTTCTCAGAAAGCTTTACTGCATCAACCTTAGTTTCCTTCTTGTCATTGATATCGCTCTTATTCAAAGCTATAACCACAGGAACACCAAGCTCCAAAAGCTGTGTGGTAAAGAACAAGCTACGGCTTAAGTTGGTAGCATCTACGATGTTAATAATCACATCGGGATTCTCATTCTTAACATAGTCCCTGGTAATACTCTCCTCTGAAGTGAAGGGCGACATGGAATATGCACCGGGCAAATCCACCGCAATAAACTCCTCAGATCCGGGACAGTAATTTTTCTTAATAGGACTTTCTTTTTTGTCTACGGTTACACCTGCCCAGTTACCAACACGCTCGTTTCTGCCGGTGAGTGCGTTGTACATGGTGGTTTTACCACTGTTGGGGTTACCTGCTAAGGCAATACGCATTTTGAGACCTCCTGTTCGCTCAATTAAAAATGATATCAGTTGTGTTTTTCTAACGAAAGGTAGTTTAACCTAACTCCTATTCTAAAAATATGTGGCGATTGCTCACCACAGTATCTTTCTAAATTTGAATCATTCCTGCCAATTCATGATCAAAGGTATATCGACCATCCTTAATAGAAACAACAATGCCCGCTTTCATACGGGACACTACCGTAATCGGCTCACCGCTATAGCAGCCCAGAGAAAACAAAAATGCGTCCACCTCTTCATCACCGGTGACAACATCCTTCACTATGTATTCTTCGCCTACCTGCGCTTCTGCCAGTGTCATATCTGCCTCCTATGCTGAAATATGAATTAGTCTAAGCTAACCATAGTGAGTCTAGCATAAGATATTGCTTGTGTCAAGTGAAAATTAACAGTTTTTGGAAGAAACATTGCCATTGTGTACAAAAAGTTGTATACTAGACTTCGGTTTGCAATATTTTTAATTTTGAAGAAAGGATTTATTTATAATGAAGAAGAAAACATTGGCACTTCTTCTGTCACTTGCCCTGTCCTGTTGTGCTTTTGCAGGCTGTAACAATGACGCAGAAGAAATGATCTCTCCTATTATCCCTGAAGAATCCAGCACAGAGGTTGCCTCCTCTGAGTCCGCTTCTGAGGAAGATGTAAGCGCCGGCGACGTAAGCACCGGTGAGGCCGAGGAAGAAGTTGTAATCGATTACGACAAGATGTACCGCAGCGAGCTGACCAATGAGTGGATTGACAAGACCATCCAGAATCAGCGCCCTGTTGCCATCATGGTAGATAATGAAGTAACCGCTCTGGATCACTACGGCGTAACCCAGGCAGACATCGTATATGAGATGATGAACAGCACCGCTAACGACGAGGTTACCCGTCTTATGTGTATCGTAAAGGATTGGGGCAGCATCACCCGCTTCGGAAGCATCCGCAGCGTACGTCCCACCAACTTCATGATTGCTCCCGAATACAATGCTGTACTGATTCACGACGGCGGCCCTTTTTATATCAATGACTATCTGGGCAACCCTTGGGTGTACAACTTAAGCGGCGGCTTCGCACGTATTGACAATGGTAAGGCACGTGAATTTACTGAGTATGTAACCACCGGCGAAATCGAGTCCCGCATGAAGGCCCGCGGCTACTCCACTGAGTACAATTCCTACTACCAGGGCCAACAGTGGCAGTTTGCAGACGAAGCTGCACCTGTGGATCTTTCTACCGTATATAATTCCAAGGATTGTACCCTTGTAGACTTGCCCTTCCTGCACAACGGCTCCCAGCTGGATTACGATACCAAGAGCAATACCTATTTATATTCCGAGTATGGTCGCGACCATATTGACCCTGAAAACGACAACAAACAGCTTGCGTTCACCAACGTAATCATCCAGTGTGCAGAGCTGACCCAGTTAGATGCCAACGGTTACATGCGTTTTGACATTCAGAACACCAATGGCAGCGGCTACTACATCACCGGCGGCAAATCCATCCCCGTAACCTGGAAAAAGGGCGATGCGGTAGATGCCACCACCTTCTACGATGCCAACGGCGAAGAGATTACCTTAAACACAGGTAAAACCTATATCGCACTGGTTGCTTCCTACAGATGGGGCGAACTGGTACTAAAATAAGCACATACGAAGAGCCCGGATTGACAAGATTCAATCCGGTCCTTTTTTATTTTCTTGCCTGACTATTTAATTAACAGTTCTTATAATTCACCATCTACGGTAAGGTTGTACTTTTCTGCCAATTTCATCAAAGCATCGTTATACTCATTTACCAGTTCATTGGCCGTCTTAGCTCTTGCATTGGCCTCATCCATAGCTGCCATATCCCCATTGTCACAGGCTGTGACAAACAGTGCAATCGTTTCAACCATGGTATTACAATAATCCATATACAGCTGATGAACCGCTTTTACCTCATCATCTGAAATATTCTTGGCCACGATTCCTGCTGCCTCCGACTGGCCTTTTGCAAGCGCCTCTGCAGATTGCATCAGTTCATCCTGCACTTGCCCCTCCACAGTGGTCCGATTATCGGATAAGGCCACCAGAACTGTAGACAATTCTGCGCTAAGAGTTTTCAACTCGCTGGTATCCTCATTGGTATACTTGAGAATGGCCTCTTGCTTGTCCAATACTTCGCCCACGCTACAGCCATTTCGAATTCCCACCGGAATATTCTTCACATAAGAAACCAGCCTGCCGCCAAGGGGCGTGATAAAGCAAAGAGATACAAGCAGAAGCAATGCAAGTCCAATGAGCAAAGGCGTGTGGGTCAAACCAAACCCGGAAGCTGAAGTGTTTGCCTCCTTCGCTGGGGTATGCTCTTGCTCTATAGTGTGATTCTGCACTGCTGATTGCTCCTGTGTTGCAGCATGATTTTGCACTGCAGCATGTTCTTGCATTGCAGCCAGTGCGCTTCCGCAATATTTACAAAATTTACCCGACACTTCCCGGCCGCAATTTGAACACTTCATCCACCACACTCCATAAACGTTCTTGTCTCTATGATATAGAATAGCAAGGGGTGGTGTCAATAGGAATATCAAGGATTGCCTGCACTTGCATTTTGATTTCCTTAATATTTAGATAGGAACCCTCTCCTTCGTAGGTAATCATCAGATTTTTACCATGAAATATCAGTTCTCTTGTATGCACTTTCAGGAGCGTAAAATCCGGATATTTTATCTTTCCGTTCTGCAATATCAATTGTGCTTCATATCGGTAAGGAATGCCCATCTCATAAAACATATCTGCCAAAAGAACCTCTGACTTGGACCTTACAAGTTCATCTCGCTTAGTAGTATATACCTTTTCCTCCGGATAATAAGGGTTGGTTTCATAAGGCTCCTGCTGCCACTTTTTTGCAAACTCCTCATTAGAAATGACAAGCGGTGATACAAGCGCTTGTCGGTATTCATTCAGATTTGCATAGACTTTCTCCGCCAACTGCCTATCTTGATGAAATAAGCATTTTTCCAAAGTCTTCAGTTCATCCTCCACCGCGTGGCATAACTTTTGCAGATAATCCTTTTGTGCCAACTTACGTGCCAGTTCCATATTCTTCTTTGAAATATATTCGCCATGAGTGTCCCCCGACTTACCTATATAGTAATAACGCGGAATTCCTCTATCGTTATTTACCCGTAACCGACCATACGGCAACTCTATAGACTGTCGCTCAATTTCTTCTTTCAACTGCTGCAAATACTCCCTGCGCCTTACCAACTGTTGCTGTAGTAGATTCATATAATCTCCCCTTTCTTGAAATTTTACTACCTAACTCGGATAAGAAACAAAAAAGATTAAATTTATCCTGTAAATCTTCTCTGAATACACATATTTTCACAAGAGAATAACAACTAAGTAAGACCAAATTCTAGGTTTCTATTTCCTTATCCTAGATTTTCGTATACTTACTTATAAATAACACTTTAAATGCAGAAAAAAACAGAGTAAGGCCTCAAAATATAGACTCTTATCCAAGTAATTTACCTTCTGCTAGCTATAAATGATAAAATATCGGGAAAAAAGTAAGATAAAATATTGAAAATATGATATTTATCCTACCACCGACGCCAAGACAGGCGCCTGTGGTAGGAATAGAATGTTCAGATTTATCATTTCCTGCGTCAGGCGCAATGTCTAACTGTTCTATTTATCCAAACTTTTCATTGTCGGGAACAGCAAAACATCGCGGATTGCAGGACTATTGGTAAGCAGCATCACCAGTCTGTCGATACCGTAACCGATACCGCCTGTGGGGGGCATACCAATCTCCAGTGCGTTCATGAAGTCCTCATCGGTGGTGTTGGCTTCTTCGTCACCTGCTGCCAGTGCAGCTTCCTGGGCTTTGAAACGCTCACGCTGGTCGATGGGGTCGTTGAGCTCGGAGTAAGCATTACACATCTCACGGCCATAGATGAACAGCTCGAAACGCTCAACATAGTCAGGCTTGTCAGGCTTTCTCTTGGTGAGAGGAGAAATCTCTACGGGATGATCCATTACGAAAGTAGGCTGGATCAAATGCTCCTCTACAAACTCCTCGAAGAAGAGGTTTAAGATATCGCCCTTTGCATGACGCGCCTCGTAGTGAACACCCTTTTCATCTGCAATCTTCTTAGCAGCCTCAGTGTCAGGAATCTCATCGAAATCCACACCTGCATACTTCTTAACTGCCTCAATCATGGTCAGTCTCTCGAAGGGCTTGCCCAGGTCAATCATATGCTCTGCATAAGGAACTACGGTAGTACCGCAAACCTCCTGAGCAACATAACGGAACATGTTCTCGGTAAGATCCATCATTCCGTAGTAATCAGTATATGCCTGATAGAGCTCCATCAGGGTAAATTCAGGGTTATGTCTGGTGTCCAGACCCTCGTTACGGAATACGCGGCCGATTTCGTACACGCGCTCCAAACCGCCTACGATCAGTCTCTTCAGGTAAAGCTCCAGGGAAATACGAAGCTTAACATCCTCGTCCAGTGCATTGTAATGAGTCTCGAAGGGTCTTGCTGCTGCACCACCTGCGTTGGATACCAGCATAGGTGTCTCTACCTCAAGGAAGCCTTCGCCTTCCAGATAACGACGGATAGCGCTGATAATCTTGGAACGCTTTACAAAAGTCTCCTTTACGTCTGCATTCATGATCAAATCGGTATAACGCTGACGATAACGGATATCGGTATTGGTCAGACCATGGAACTTCTCAGGCAGAACCTGCAGGCTCTTGGAAAGAAGCTCGATCTTAGTAGCATGAATGGACATCTCGCCGGTCTTGGTACGGAAAACCTCACCCTCGATACCTACGATATCACCTACGTCAAATTTCTTGAAATCTGCATAAGACTCCTCACCCACGCTGTCTCTGGCCACATAGGACTGGATATTACCGGGCAGATCCTGAACATTACAGAAGGATGCCTTACCCATAACACGCTTGGACATCATACGACCCGCAATACGGACGGTCTTGCCCTCAAGCTCGTCAAAATTCTCCTTAATATCAGTACTGTGATGTGTCACATCATATTTGGTAATCTGGTAAGGATCCTTGCCTGCCTCCTGAAGTGCTGCCAGCTTCTCGCGACGCACCTTAAGAAGCTGATTAATATCCTGTTCCTGAACTTGTCCGTTATTGTTCTGCTGTGTATCTGCCACGTCTGTTACTCCTTTAAACTTGTTGTATACCCACAAGAATTGCTTGCAATTCTTGCAGAGGAAACATAGAAAATCTTATGTGTGGTACTTTCACACATTAGATTTACTTTTCCTCTTAGTTGCTTCTCTGAATCTCCAGAATCTTGTACTGGAAGCTGCCTGCAGGGGTCTCTACGGTTACGGTCTTGCCTACCTGCTGACCCATCAGTGCCTTACCTACAGGGCTCTCATTGGAAATCTTACCCTTTAAGCTATTTGCCTCGGTGGAGCCTACAATCTTGTACTCCAGCTCCTCGTTAAACTCAACATCAAGGATGCGAACCTTACAACCAATGTTGATGCTATCCAGATCAACCTCATCCTCAACTACAACTTCTGCATTCTTCAGAATCTTCTCAAGCTCCTCAATACGAGCCTCAATATCTCTCTGCTCGTCCTTAGCTGCATCGTACTCAGCATTCTCAGACAAATCACCCTGTTCTCTTGCCTCTTTGATCTTCTGAGCAACCTCCTGACGTCTTACAACCTTCAGTTCATGCAACTCATCCTCATATTTTCTGAGTCCCTCGTAGGTCAAAATATTTTTCTTCTCCTGCATCACTTTGTCACCTTTCTGTTTGTAATTTGATTAATAATCGATTCTATTGCTTCCGCCCGTCACCTGCGGACGGCTGTCATTCAAACTAAGTCACAATTAACTCTCGTATTATACCTATTTTAGGCCCTAGTGTCAAGCAAACTATAGGTTTTTCCACTGTTTTCGCAAGGAAATCAGCTCACAGGACAGGCCTCTGGCGCAAATCCGCCGCGCCTTCTCCTCATCCGATAACACATCAATCCACTTGCTGCCCTTGACCGGGTAAAATTTAGGGATATGTCTTCCACCCGAAAAATCCAATATGTTCACAGGGACCTTTAGCGCAAAGTCCGGAATAATCAGCTGTCCGTAGGTCGTTCCTGCCTGTAAAAATTGCAAGCGGATGGCCAGTCCGGTCTCCTGATAAAAATCTTCCGCAAACTCCTCCAGCCCATCCTCAACGGTCCTATCCGGTGCAATCCACAACAGGCTTTTCATACGGGGAGCCAGCTCCCACAAAATCTGTCGCAGATAAGATCTGTCACCCAGCACTACAAAGTCGTGGCAGGTGGCCTGCCTAAGCAGACGCTGTACCCACTGATACTCTGTCCAATCCTCAAATTCCGGCATCGGCAACATGGTATGGACCCAGCCGGCCAAAGAAACACTTGCATCATAGCAAACAAAATTGTCCCCATATTCCTGCAAAAGAGGCGCTAACTCCTGTTTTAGTGCCTCACACATGCACTGTCTGGAACGCTCTGCCAGCCTTCTGCACCGACGACTTCTCAGGCGCCTCCCCAGGCTGAGCAATGAAAAACTAGCCCTGCGGCTGTTTTTCTTGCTATGGATTGTTTCCCTGCCCCGGACGTTTTCCGGCTCCAAAACCTTCTCTTGAACCAGTATCTTAATCACCCGGTAGTCTTGCAGGATATGCTCCTTCAGCGTATATTTGCACTCCGCCGAAGCCTCCTGCGTCCTTTTACATTCATAACACACATAAACAATCGTATCCATGCTACAGTATATGTGGCAAGGTTTAAAATATGCGTTCTACGCTTTCCACAAGCTGCTCCATGGTCTCCATGGTGTTGATGGTCTGGCGGAACTTGGCTGAGTTCGGCATGCCTACGGTATACCAGGACAGGTGCTTGCGCATTTCCCGCACACCGGTGTACTCGCCCTTATACTCCAGCTGCAATGCGGCATGTCTGAGAATGGTTTCTTTTTTCTCTTCATTGGTAGGCGGCGACACAATCCTGCCGGACTTTAAATACTCTGTCACTTCCCTGAAAATCCAAGGATTACCCTGAGCGGCCCGACCAATCATAATACCGTCACAACCGGTCACTTCAAACATTTCCTTGGCCTTCAAGGCGCTATCCACATCTCCGTTACCAATGACAGGAATGGACACCGCATCCTTTACCTTGGCGATAATCTCCCAATCTGCATGACCGCTGTAATACTGCTCTCTGGTACGTCCATGCACTGCCACTGCTGCCACGCCACAACTTTCTGCAATCTTGGCAATCTCCACTGCGTTGATATTTTCTTCATTAAATCCCTTACGGATTTTCACGGTAACCGGCTTGGACGAAGCCTTTACCAAAGCGGTGAGAATCTCCTCCACCAGCTTGGGATTCTTCATCAAAGCAGAGCCCTCACCGTTATTTACCACCTTTGGCACAGGGCACCCCATATTGATATCGATAAAGGCATGGGGTCTGTACTCAATGCGCTTGGCCATTTCACTGATAATCTCAGGATCCGAACCAAACAGCTGCAAAGAGGCAAGTCCTTCATCCGGATGAATCTCCATCAGTGTATCTGTATTTTTATTGTTGTAATAGATAGCCTTGGCGCTGACCATTTCCATGCACACCAGACCCGCTCCCTGTTCATGACAAAGCAGACGAAATGGCAGGTCGGAAACACCTGCCATGGGAGCCAGAATAATATTGTTGGGTAGGGTTACCCCTCCTATCACAAGCTGTGACATTTCTTTACCTCACGTTCTTTTCATAAATCAGGCGCAATCCCTCCAGCGTAAGCACCGGATCGTACACCTGTATCATATCCGTTTCATCTGCAATCAGACGTCCCAAACCGCCGGTAGCAACTACCTTCAAGTCCTTGATGCCACTCTCTTCCTGCACCTTTTTGATAATGTATTCCGTCTGACCAATCTGGCCGTATACTAAGCCTGCCTGCATACTGGAAATCGTCTCCTGAGCCAGGATGGATTTGGGCTTCCGAATCTCAATCTCCGGCAGCTTAGCTGTACGAAGCCACAGTGCCTCTGAACTGATACGGATGCCGGGGGCCGTAATACCTGCCGTAAAGCAGCCCTCTGCCGTGATCAAATCATAGGTGGTAGCCGTGCCGAAGTCCAACACCAAAACAGGACCACCGTATTTTTCATAAGCAGCCACTGCATCCACAATACGATCCGCTCCGATGGCTCTGGGGTCCTCTGTGGTAATACGGATACCGGTCTTCACTCCGGGACCTACGATTAAAGGCTTGATATTCAGGTAACGGGACAATGCTCCCTGCAGGGCGTGCATCACCGTAGGCACCACGCTGGCCACAATTGCACCTTCTATTGCCACTGGTTCAATGCCCTTACTCTGCAGAATCTGGGTAATCATCACCCCATACTCATCAGAAGTATGCGGCGTACCGGTCATCATGCGAAAGGTTGCCCGAAGCTCCTCCCCATCGTACACACCAGCGGTCATATTGGTATTGCCCACATCCAGTACTAATATCATACCTCGCCCTCCAAAAGTGCAGACACATCTTCTTTTAACACAAATACCTTGTAATACAGTCGCAGAGACTCAAACAGCTCCTGTCTGGTACGACGAATCTCGTTTACTAGAAGACCGCTTGATATCTCGTCATAATAAAAATCATTCTCATCTGCATCTGTTTCCATGGAAAGGGTACCATCCTCCTCGAATACGATGGTGAATACTCCGCCAACCTCTTCCGTAAACAAAACACAGATAATATGCAACTCATCCTTGATGGAATCAGGGATTCCTGCAAAATCCTCATTAAAATAATACTTCTGCTCATAGGCATTGGCGCCGCAGAGCACCACTCTGTTGTCAGTGGACCGATTGTTCTCGCTCATACCTTTTCTCCGTTTATTTTTACATATCTTTAAACATATCCATAAATGCCCCGCACGGAAACCTCACCTGCATAAATCTCCCGGCGCTCTCCATCCTCTGTATCCACCACAAGCTCTCCGGTTCCGGTGATCCCTCTGGCCACGCCATGATATGCACCCTTAGGGTCCAACACAGTCACTTCCCGGTTTAAGTTGACCAAAAGTGCCTGATACTCTTCCAATACTGGCTGTAAATCTCCGGCCTGTACAAAAGCCTCGTAAAGCCCCTCGAACTCTACCAAAACAGCCTCCAAAAGTACCATACTGTCTATCCCTGCGCCGCATATATTCTCCAATGTGGTGGCTTTGTCCTGCAAGTCAGACTCAAACTCTCGCGCTCCCACATTGACACCCACACCCACAATCACATAATCAATCGCAGGCTGTGCTGCACACAAATGCATCTCGGTCAAAATCCCGCAAAGCTTTTTGCCATGGGCCACCAAATCATTAGGCCACTTAATCTCCACCTTGCAGTCTGCCACCTGCTGTACGGCGCGGGCCGCTGCCACCGCCATGACCAAGGTCACCATAGGAGCCTTGTCCGGTGTAAATTCGGGCCTAAGCAGTAGGGAAAAATAGAGATTATTACCCACCGGGCTATCCCAACTGCGGCCTCTGCGGCCTTTTCCGGCCGTCTGTTGTCTTGCTGCCACTACGGTACCATGAGCTGCCCCTTGCCCGGCAAGTCTGGCTGCCTCCAGGTTGGTGGAATCAAGAGTTTCGTAAACGCAAACCGGCTGGCCGGCCCATTTGGTGTGAATGGTGCCGGTCAGCTCGTCTTGTCTTTTGCATGTCTTATTCTTAATATCATCCATCATATATTGTATTAAAGGGTTGCTGCCATAATGGCCTTGATGGTGTGCATACGGTTCTCTGCTTCTTCAAATACCAGAGACTGGGCAGACTCAAACACTTCGTCTGTAACCTCCATCTCGGTAATGCCAAAGCGCTCACCCATCTGTGCACCAATTTTGGTCTTCAAATCATGGAATGCGGGCAGACAGTGCATGAAAATCGCCTTCTCACCAGCATTGTCCATAACAGTCTTATTCACCTGGTAAGGCATCAGCTCTCTGATACGCTCCTCCCAGATCTCATCAGGCTCACCCATGGACACCCATACATCCGTATAGATAACGTCCACATTCTTGGTACCTGCCTCCACATCCTCTGTTAAAGTAATGCTGCCGCCGGTCTGTGCTGCAATTTCCTTACACTGGTCAACCAGTGCCTGCTCAGGAAAATACTTGGCAGTGGTACATGCAGTAAAGTGCATACCCATCTTAGCACAAGCCACCATCAAGGAGTTACCCATGTTGTAACGGGCATCGCCCATGTAAGTCAGCTTGATACCCTCCAAATAACCAAAATGCTCCTTAATGGTCAGAAGATCAGCCAGCATCTGGGTAGGATGGAATTCATTGGTCAAACCATTCCATACAGGAACCTTGGCATACTTGGCCAACTCCTCTACGATCTCCTGCTCAAAACCACGGTATTCAATCCCCTCAAACATACCGGACAGTACTCTTGCAGTATCTGCAATACTCTCCTTCTTGCCGATCTGAGAGCTGTCAGGCTCCAAATAGGTGGCACCCATTCCCAAATCATGAGCTGCCACTTCAAATGCACAACGGGTACGGGTACTGGTTTTCTCAAAAATCAGTGCCACATTTTTGCCGCGCAATGTATCTACAGGAATGCCTTTTTTCTTCTTGTCCTTAAGATCTGCTGCCAGATCAAGAAAATAAGCGATTTCCTCTGTTGTAAAATCCAATAATTTTAAAAAGTCCCGTCCCTTTAAGTTCATAAACTATTCCTCCTGGGGTGCGAAATAATAAAATAAAAAGATATTCTTTACTATACCCCAAATATCCGTAATTTTCAACTAAAATTATCGCGGTGCCTCTAAAATGGGAAAGGAGAGCCTTGCGACTCTCCTTTGTTTATTATTTATAAATTACTTGCTTACCTCTTTAAAAGTGGTTGCCATACTTGCAATACCCTGCAGTTCGGAGGGAAGCAGAATGGTGGTAGCCTGACCGTCGGCAACCTTTTCGAATGCCTCCAGACTCTTCATCTTCAGTACTGCTTCGTCAGCACCTGCATCCTTCAGCATACGGATACCGTCTGCCTTCGCCTGCTGCACCTTCATGATTGCCTCAGCCTGACCTTCTGCCTCACGGATCATCTTCTCCTTCTGTGCCTCTGCACGAAGGATGGCGGACTGCTTCTCAGCCTCTGCACGAAGAATTGCGGATTCCTTCTCACCCTCTGCCTCAAGCACGCGGGCGGTCTTCTCACCTTCTGCACGGGTTACAGCCTCACGTCTCTCACGCTCAGCCTTCATCTGCTTCTCCATGGCATTCTGAATCTCTGCAGGAGGAATAATGTTCTTAAGCTCTACACGATTAACCTTGATACCCCAAGGGTCGGTAGCAACGTCCAATGCTGCACGCATCTTGGTATTGATAATCTCACGGGAAGTCAGGGACTCATCCAGCTCCAAATCACCGATGATATTACGAAGAGTTGTAGCTGTCAAGTTCTCAATTGCCATCATGGGATTCTCTACACCGTAGGTGAACAGCTTAGGATCGGTAATCTGATAGAAAATAACAGTATCGATTCTAACGGATGCATTATCCTTGGTAATAACGGGCTGGGGAGGGAAATCTGCCACCTGCTCCTTTAAGTTCACACGACGAGCAACCTTATCGATAAAAGGAACCTTAATGTGGAAACCTACTGACCAGGTATCCTGATAAGCGCCCAGTCGCTCAATTACCCAAGCCTGCGCCTGAGGAACAATCTTAATACAGGAACAAAAGATCCAGATAACTATACCAACCAAAATAAAAACTACTACTAAAGGACCCATTTAACACCTCTTTCTGTACGGGTTACGTGCCGCACACACATGATATTATTTCTGCTTGATTGACTGAACTTCACGTACAATCAGCTTTACACCATTGACAGCCACGATTTCCACAACCGTGCCCACATCCATGGTCTGCTTCTCATTCTCGCTTCTGGCGCTCCATTCCTGACCGCCTACAGTCACCTGACCAATACCCTGCAGATTGTCAATTTCACTGACAACGATTGCCTGACGACCAATCATACTCTCCACATTGGTACGAACTCTGTCTTTGTTGAAATACTTGACTGCCAAAGGTCTTGTGAAAACAAGCAGCACAATGGATACCGCCAAAAACAGAATAATCTGCAACCACACAGGGAAGGAGAGAGCCGCCGCAATCACTGCAACCAACGCACCGCCGGCAAACCAAATAGAGGACAATCCCATGGTTCCGACTTCAACACAGATTGCAACAATCAGAATTACAAGCCAGACAACTACCATTTCACTCATACAATGCACCCCTTTCCTTAGGATGATATCAGTTTACTACAAAAATGCTTTTAAGGCAATGTATTTCTTCGCACGATATCAAATCTTAATGTGCTGATTCTGCATCAATTCCTGTCATTTTGCGTTGCAATTCACAAACGGCCCACATCCCTCAGGATATGAGCCGTCTTTTGAAAGCTATATTTATTATATACCGTTTTTGAATTAATAGAACACATGGTTACCGATTACAATACCCTCTCGACCGTTGTTACGACGGAAGTGTGTGCAATCACCCACGTTGGAAACACCGGAAAGAGCTTCCTGTGCTGCTCTGATACAGCT
>JAZQFO010000130.1:0-2931 GCA_045539535.1 Acetatifactor sp. | reverse complement strand
GGCTCCCTTGCCGTTTACCACCTCTACGCTGCAGCAGGTGGCAAGTAAGGTTTTGAACTTCTCTACCCAGAAGACCATGCGTCTGTCACAGCAGCTCTACGAAGGTGTGGAGTTAAAGGGTGAGGGGACCATCGGTCTTATCACTTATCTGCGTACGGATTCCACCCGTGTATCCGAGGAAGCAGAGAGGATGGCGGCTGATTTCATCGGCAAGCAGTACGGGGAGCAGTATCTTTCCGAGAATACTAACGGCAAGAAGAACAGCCAGAAGATTCAGGATGCCCACGAGGCGATTCGTCCCACAGATCCTGCCAGAATTCCTTTGGTGATTAAGGACGAGCTTCCCAGGGATTTGTTCCGTTTGTATCAGCTGATTTGGAAGCGTTTTGTGGCAAGCCGCATGAGCAATGCCAAATACGAAACCACTTCCGTGAAAATTCAGGCAGGAGAGCATCTGTTTACTGTGGCGGCTTCCAAGCTTGTGTTTGACGGATTTATGAGTGTATATGTGCAGGAGGATGACAAGGAAGCGGAGAACAGCTTAAGCAAGAGTCTTGGCATGGACAGCGAGCTTTCTTTGTCTGATTTTGATGCAAAGCAGCATTTTACCCAGGCGCCTGCCCGTTATACTGAGGCGGGACTTGTGCGTGCCTTGGAGGAGCTTGGCATTGGTCGTCCCAGTACCTATGCGCCTACCATTACCACCATTCAGGCCAGACGTTATGTGGCCAAGGAGAACAAGAATCTCTATGTCACTGAGCTGGGTGAGGTGGTAAATAATATGATGAAAGAGGCGTTCCCTACCATTGTGGATGTGAATTTCACTGCCAATATGGAGGCGCTTTTGGATGGTGTAGAGGAAGGCGATGTGAAGTGGAAGACCATCGTGGCCAATTTCTACCCGGATTTGGATGAAGCTGTAAAGCTGGCGGAGAAGAATCTCCCTGAGGTTACCATTGCTGATGAGGAGAGTGAGGAGGTCTGCGAGCTTTGCGGACGCAATATGGTGATTAAGTACGGCCCTCACGGTCGTTTCTTGGCATGCCCCGGTTTCCCGGAGTGCCGCAATACTAAGCCTTATCTGGAGAAAATCGGTGTGGAGTGTCCTAAGTGCGGCAAGGACATCGTGCTGAAGAAGACCCGTAAGGGCAGAAGATATTTCGGATGTGTGGACAATCCGGACTGTGATTTTATGGTTTGGGATAAGCCTGCCAAGGAGAAATGCCCTAAGTGTGGCAGCGTAATGCTGGAGAAGGGCAGCAAGTGTGTCTGCATGGATGAAAATTGTGGTCATATTCAAGATAAAGTTAAAGAAAATGCTCAAGCTTAGAAATTTTCACACAATTGTCAAATAAATTGAAAAAAAATAATAAATTAACTATTTTTGCATTGTAATTTCATTTTATTTGTGTTAAAATGTTCATGAAGCAAAGTGGAGCCCCAAGAGGGAGGAGAGAAAAATGAGCAGTGTACAGTTGTTGGATAAGACCAGAAAGATCGGAAAATTGTTGCACAACAACAATTCCAGTAAGGTTGTGTTTAATGATATTTGTAAGGTAATGCGCGAGATTCTTAATTCTAACGTGCTGGTAATCAGCCGTAAGGGTAAGGTCTTGGGCGTAGGCAAGGCTGACGGCGTTGACACCATCAACGAACTGATTGACGAGAGCGTTGGCGGTTTTATTGACAATATGCTCAATGAGCGTCTTCTGGGCGTTTTGTCCACCAAGGAGAATGTAAATCTGGAGACCTTGGGTTTTGAAAGTGATGGCATCAAGAAGTTCCAGGCTACCATCGCACCCATCGAGATTGCAGGTGAGCGTTTGGGCACCTTGTTTATCTATAAGTGCAATGAGCAGTACGATATTGATGATATTATTCTCTGTGAGTACGGCACTACGGTTGTGGGTCTGGAAATGCTTCGTGCAGTGAATGAGGAGAGCGCAGAAGAGAGCCGTAAGGTTGCGGTAGTGAAATCTGCCATCAGCACCTTGTCCTTCTCTGAGATGGAGGCTATTACCCACATCTTTGACGAGTTGGGCGGCATGGAGGGCATTCTGGTTGCATCCAAGATTGCAGACCGTGTGGGAATTACCCGTTCTGTTATCGTAAATGCTCTTCGTAAGTTTGAGAGTGCCGGTGTAATCGAGTCACGTTCCTCCGGCATGAAGGGAACCTACATCAAGGTATTGAATGATGTGGTGTTTGATGAGATTGAGGAATTGAAACGCCAGAATCAGCGCGGATAGAGGCGTCGGATAAGATGTTGTGAATGACGCAACTTGGCGACGTAGACCTATTCGGGCACAACTACATAAAATGGATTGACACGGCGCAAGCTGGCCTTAAAGGGATTTATTACATGTAATAGATCCCTTTTTTGTTTTCCTATTTAGCCCTTTAACATGGTAAAATGTGCCAGCCGGATTTCGATAAAAAATTGTCGAAACAGGTTGAGTTTTTTGGAAAATACTATATAATAGAATAGAGTGGGTATAGTATACGCTATATCTTGTGTTTGAAAGGAGTTTGTTATGATTAACACCAATGCATTTGATTACATAAATGTGCTCGACAAAGCAGCAGATGCCAGCTGGTTGCGCAACGAGGCCATTGCACACAATATTGCCAATGCAGATACGCCGAACTATAAGCGTCAGGATGTGGCGTTTGAGTCTGAGCTTCGCAAGGCATTGGGTTACAATCGTTATCAGACCATGGATTCCAAGGTGGATAATGTGAAAACCAGTCGGTTGAATGCACAGTTGTATACAGACTACGGCGACTTTTCCTATCGTTTGGACGGTAATAATGTAGATATAGAAAATGAAAATGTTATGCTTGCAGAGAATCAGCTGAAATACCAGGGACTTCTTACCAGTATCAATCAGGAATTCGCAAATCTGCAGACTGTTATGAAATAAGAAAGGG
>JAZQFO010000129.1:0-5743 GCA_045539535.1 Acetatifactor sp. | reverse complement strand
GGTAGCTTTACCATAGGTTACGTTAGATGTAATGGTCAGAATGGAAGTAGTAGGTACACCATTTCTGTAAGTGTGATGTCTTCTGATAGCGGTCATGAACTTGTGAACGATATCCTGAGCGATCTCGTCAACACGATCATCGTCGTTACCATACTTAGGGAAGTCGCCGGTGGTCTTGAAGTCAACGATAACGCCGTCCTCATCACGAACAACCTCAACCTTAGCAAACTTAATAGCGGAAAGAGAGTCAGCTACGATGGACAGACCTGCAACACCGGTAGCGAAGTATCTCTTAACATCTCTGTCATGAAGAGCCATCTCTGCTCTCTCATAGCAGTACTTGTCATGCATGTAGTGGATGATATTCAAGGTGTTTACATAAACATCTGCCTGCCACTCCATCATATCCATGAACTTAGCGTATACATCATCATAATCAAGAACGTCACCCTCAACAGGACGATACTTAGGACCAACCTGCTTCTTGGTAACCTCGTCGATACCACCGTTCAAAGCGTACAGCAGACACTTAGCAAGGTTTGCACGTGCGCCGAAGAACTGCATCTCCTTACCGATAACCATGGAGGATACACAACATGCGATACCGTAGTCATCACCGTGGGTAACTCTCATCAGATCATCGTTCTCGTACTGGATGGAAGAAGTCTCGATGGACATCTTTGCACAGTACTTCTTGAAGCTCTCGGGAAGTCTGGTAGACCAAAGTACGGTCAGGTTAGGCTCGGGAGAAGCACCAAGGTTGGTCAGGGTGTGCAGATAACGGAAAGTAGTCTTGGTAACAAGAGGTCTGCCGTCTACACCAACACCAGCCAGGGACTCGGTAACCCATACGGGATCGCCTGCGAAAATCTGGTTGTACTCGGGAGTACGAGCGAACTTAATCAGACGCAGCTTCATGATGAAGTGGTCAACGAACTCCTGAATCTCCTGCTCAGTGAAAGTACCGTTCTTTAAATCTCTCTCAGCGTAGCAGTCGATGAAGGTGGAAGTACGTCCAAGGGACATAGCAGCACCGTTCTGCTCCTTAACTGCACACAGATAACCAAAGTAGGTCCACTGGATAGCTTCCTTAACGTTAGAAGCGGGCTTAGAAATATCGCAACCATAGGAAGCAGCCATTTCCTTCATCATCTTGAGAGCAACCATCTGCTCGGAAAGCTCCTCACGAAGACGGATAACATCATCAGTCATAACACGTCCGGTGGAATCCTTCTGTGCCTGCTTATCCTCAATCAGTCTGTCAATACCGTACAGAGCAACACGTCTGTAGTCGCCGATGATACGTCCACGACCGTAAGCATCAGGAAGACCGGTAATGATATGGGAAGAACGACAAGCTCTCATCTCTGCATTGTATGCATCGAAACAACCTGCGTTGTGAGTCTTTCTGTGAGTAGAGAAGAACTCGGAAATCTCAGGATCTACCTCGTAGCCGTTATCAGAGCAAGCCTTCTCTGCCATACGGATACCACCATAAGGCTGAAGGGAACGCTTGAAAGGCTTGTCAGTCTGGAAACCTACGATAGTCTCCTTAGACTTGTCCAAGTAGCCGGGGCCATGGGAAGTGATAGTAGAAACAACCTTGGTGTCCATATCAAGAACGCCGCCTGCTTCTCTCTCCTGCTTCATCAGGTCAAGTACCTGTGCCCACAAATCCTTTGTGTTCTGGGTAGCCTCAGCCAAGAAGCTCTCATCACCATCGTAGGGATGATAGTTTCTCTGGATAAAGTCGCGAACGTTCACTTCTTTGTCCCATTTGCCGGCTACAAAATCTGTCCATTCTGGTCTCATTTTGAAATGCCTCCTATTTTTTATTTTTGATTATTTTAAAGTAACCGCAGTTACTCTTAATCCATGCCTTTATTATAAGAAAAACGGCGGATTACGTCAAGGCGGATAGTGTACTTTTTGGGGTACAAAAAGGCTTGTATTCGGAAAAAGACATTGCAAGAATAACTTGTCAGATTCAGGGGAAAGTATTATACTGATAGAGTGATGATTACTGAGTAATGAAAGGAGAATGAATATGAGCGGAATTACGAAGGATATGACAATTGGTGAAATTTTGCGTGCTAACCCCAATGTAGCACCTGTACTGCTTAATGCAGGTATGCACTGCCTGGGCTGCCCCTCTGCACAGGGCGAGTCTTTGGAGGAGGCTGCAATGGTACACGGCCTTGATATCGATGCGCTGATGGAAGCTGTAAATGCAGTATAAGTCATATAGGTAAATGTAAAAAAGGCGTCACGCATGAGCGTGGCGCCTTTTTGTGCGAGAAACGGTGTTCTCGTAATGGGGTCTGAATTAAAGTGCCAGTACCTGCAGGGCTCTATCAGCTACAATAGCCTCGAAGTGTTCCTCCAGATAAGAGCGGCCGCCGGCCATACGCTGCAGGCTTCCGTATTCGGAAAGCATGTTGCTGGCCCGGTCGAAGTTCTCTCCGGTGGCATTGCCCTGAGTCAGTACCAGAAGATATTTATCCGTGCGTTCATCCTTGTAAAGTGTGCTTAAACCGTCAAACTGCCGGCCCATAATGCGGGCTGCGGACATTACCTGATTCAGGGAATCCATGGCAAATACACGGGTGCGAAGCTTTTCGGCTGCATTGTCTGCAACAGGTGCAGAAGATGCCTGAACAGAGTCGGAAGCTTCGGCAGCATTATCCTGAATCTTGCGGAAAAGGTCCATTACCTCCCTTGCCTCATCATGATAGGACATTTCCTCTTCGTCCTCGTCGTAGTCCTCGTTATCCTCTGTAACATGGGGAGCAAATCTGGAGAAGCGGGTGTCCAGCTCCTCGGGATCCTCCACCTTGGTAATAATCAGTACAATGCACTCCGCATTCAGCGGGATGGCCTCTATCATCAGCGGGATATCTTCGGCCTCAAAGCCGAACTCAAAATTGGCCTGTCTCATCATGTCGCGAAAAAGGCTTTTGGCCTTCTCAGAGCCGTAGGCAAGCTCGCTTATCTTCAATTCACGACTGGCCAGATCTTCTCTGGTCAGAGTACAACGGATTTGGTTCTCATTCACTTTTTCAATCTTCATAATGACCCTCCTTTCTGCATGTATATGCGGATGAATGGTTCAATTTATATGATTCTATATGCTGGTGGTCGTTTCGTCAATAGTACGGCGGCACAGTTTTTAAAAATTTAATAAAAGGAAATTAATAAAAGCACTTGCCAAAATCAGGAAAGCAACATATAATTACATTTACAGATGCCTCCGGCAATCCGGTGCGGAGAGGAGGCGGCGGTTCAACTTATTCTTAGTTGATTTATTATTTCTATACTTATTATACCACATTATGTGTCATATGTGCAGATTTTTTGCATGATACATGATGCTGTCTTACAGGTGCATCCGCGCTTGTCCAATAGGTTTTCATAGTAGTTCAACTATAATTTTCACAATTATAATTCATTTTAATCAGTTTCAGGTAATTTTTTGTTGCGGGTGTTTTTTTGTACTGATTTCACCGGCGACAGACAAAGCACTGCCGGAGCATCTGTATTAGTATATCACAACTTCTTTTGGTCCTATGAAGGATCAACTGTTGGGAGACCGGAATATCTGTCAATTAGGAAAGGGATTATCTTTTGACGGAATTTGCTGACAAGCCGGTTATCTCTAAAAAAATCTTAATTTGTCAAATTTGGTAATGACGATGCTGCGTTCGTGTGTTAGAATGTAACTGTTCGTGCGAGCAGTTGCGTTCTGCACAGGAACGATGGATTCTTATTATTTATATCGTAAAAAACAAAGGAAAGAAGAAGGACAATGAAGAAAAAAGTTTTAGCGGTTGTGATAGCACTTCTCCTGATTGGAATTTTGTTGGCGGTGGTTGTGGGAAAGCCCCTGTTGGACAAGTATTCCTATAGCGAAGAGAAGATGGATTTAAATGAATATTTCGGAGTATCCGGTGATCGGGCAGCCATCATTTTGCAGGACGAAATGGTGGAGGAGCAGGCGCTAATCAGGGATGGTAAGTGCTATTTCGCACTGGATACCGTTCATAAATATATGAATGAGGTGTTTTACGCTGACCGGGCAGAGAATCTGCTTCTTTATACAGATGCCATAGAGACCACCAGTACCGTTATCGAAGGCAATGACGGCACTTACCAGAATCTGCAGGAGACTATGAATCTGGGACATCCGGCTTGTCTGGTGGTAGAAGATTCCGTATATCTGTCAGCAGATTATGTGAAGCTGTTCACCAACTATTCCTATGAAGTATATGACAAGCATGTGCAAGTTTATACCCAGTGGGGCGAGCGTATGGTTGCCGAGATTAAGAAGGATACGGCTATTCGTCAAAAGGGTGGTATTAAGAGCGATATTCTTAGAGAGCTTCAGGCCGGAGAGACCGTAGAGATTCTGGAGCAGATGGACAACTGGAGCAAGGTAAAGACGACCGATGCATTTATCGGTTATGTGGAAAATAAGAGAATGTCTGAACCTTCCATGGAGACGGAGACGCCTGTAACTGACTACGTAGCACCGGAGTATACCAGTATGCTTATGGAGGGCAAGGTTAATTTAGGCTTCCATTCCATCGGTGCAACCATTGGTAACAGCACGCTTTATGAGATGTTAACTGAGGCGAAAGGCATGAATGTAATTGCGCCTACTTGGTTTAGTCTCTGTGATGAATTGGGTAATTTCAGAAGCTTTGGCGAGAAGTCCTATGTGGATTCAGTGCATTCTGTGGGTATGCAGGTGTGGGGTGTTTTGGACAACTTTAACTACCGCAATGAAACCGGCACAGCTGTGGACGAGTACGTGGTATTGTCTTCCACTGCCAAGCGCCAGAAGCTGGTGCGCGGCATTACTGATGCGGCATTGAATCTTGGCTTGGATGGTATCAATATTGATTTTGAGCAGGTAGCCAGCGAGAGTGGTGTACATTATGTACAGTTTCTGAGAGAGCTGTCCGTGGCGTGCCGTGAGAACAGCCTGGTGCTGTCCGTGGACAACTATGTACCCTTCCATTTTAATGAGCATTACCGATTGGATATTCAGGGACAGGTGGCAGATTATGTGGTAATCATGGGATACGACGAGCATTGGCACGGCAGTGATGAAGTGGGCAGTGTGGCAAGTATCGACTATGTGACCAACGGTATTACCAAGACCGCATCCCAGGTGCCCTCTGAGAAAATCATCAATGCGTTGCCTTTCTACACCATTGTATGGTGTACCAACGGTGCGGATGTATCGGATGAATACTTGACCATGAACAATACGGACGCTTTCTTAAAGCAGGTAGGTGTAGAGCCGGTGTGGGATGAGACCACCTGCCAGAATTATCTGGAGTGGGAGAGCAGTGCAGGATTGAAGCAGGTATGGCTTGAGGATGCAGATTCCATTCGCGTGAAGCTGAATGTAATGACCGCTAATAATATCGGCGGTGTGGCAGTATGGAGATTAGGTTACGGCACTCCTATTGTGTGGGAGTTGATTAATGCGTATAGTATGTCGTAGAATGCAGATAATGAAAGTATAATAGAATTGGCGGAAAACAAAGGGCATTGATAGTAGGAATCACCTGCTAGTCAATGCCCTTTTAGAATTTGTGTCTATATTCCAAATGTTAAAAACTTATCTCTGTTCGCTCTTTCTCAATACTGCACATCCTGCGAAGCATGCTGCGGAGATTGCAAACAACCAAACGGCCATGTTGCCCTCGCCGGTCTTAGGCACATCGTCATATGC
>JAZQFO010000128.1:0-10646 GCA_045539535.1 Acetatifactor sp. | reverse complement strand
TCTTGCTGCCAAAACTTTTCTTCCGCCGGGAGTACTCATTCTTGCTCTGAAACCATGAACCTTAGAACGAGAACGCTTCTTGGGCTGAAATGTCATCTTCATCGAAATGCACCTCCTTCTTTTTCAGGAAAATAGCATATTTGATTTTATAAGAAAAGATTCATAATGTCAAGCAAAAATCGCGAAAATTCAAGGTTTTTTATATATTTAATTTTTTAAAATACAGTTATACACATAGATATACACAAAAAAAAGTGAATTTAGGTTTATCCACAAGTTGTTCACTTTTTGTGGATAAGTTAAAATTTTATATGTATAAATTGTGAAAAGCATTTTAAAAAAGCCTTTAAACTCAAAATTTGTTAGTGTTGATTACTTTTTCATATTTATCCACTAATTCACAAACCTATCCACAAACACTTGTTATTTTTTTATTTATAAACAGAGTTATGAACATATTGTGGATAACTTTGTTCAAAAGTATGTTCATAACTAACATTTGAAATATTTATTTCTTTATATTAGAATGATAAATGGGACTTTTTACGGATTCAGAAAGAGGCTATAAATATGGATATAATCAAAGAAAACTGGACTAAAATCAAAGAAACAATAAGAACAGAATATGATCTGTCTGATATTTCCTACAATACATGGGTAAAGCCCTTGGAATATTACGAGACAACAGATGATGTAATTTATATTGTCATTCCCTCTGACCAGGGCGGAATGTCTTTAAACTATATTTCTTCTAAATATAGTAAGTTCTTCCAGGTTACCATAACTGAAATGTTTGAGCACAACTATGAAGTTATGTTTGTACTTGAAAAGGATTTAAAATCAAAGAACCCTGTACAGGCAGAAACCATACCGTCCAAACCCGGTTACAATATTATATGTGAGAATGCCAATCTTAACCCAAAGTACAAATTTGATACTTTCGTGGTAGGAAGTAACAACAAATTTGCACATTCTGCTTCTCTGGCAGTGGCTGAAAGCCCCGGAGAGGTTTACAATCCTCTTTATCTCTATGGAGGACCCGGACTTGGTAAGACTCACCTTATGCATTCCATCGGTCACTTTATCTTAGAGCAGAACCCTGAAATGAAGGTTTTGTATGTAACCAGTGAGGAATTTACCAATGAAGTGATTGAATCCATCCGTAGCGGTAATGCTGCTTCCATGAGTAAGCTTCGTGACAAATACCGTAATGTGGATGTACTTATGGTAGATGACGTACAGTTTATTATAGGTAAGGAAAGTACCCAGGAAGAATTTTTCCACACCTTCAATGCCCTTCATTCTGCAAGAAAACAGATTATTTTGTCATCAGACAAGCCTCCCAAGGAGATGGAGACCTTAGAAGAGCGCTTCCGCTCCCGTTTCGAGTGGGGACTTATTGCTGATATTCAGGCTCCTGACTATGAGACCAGAATGGCAATCCTTAAGAAAAATGCTGAATCTTCTGAAATGAATGTGGATGAAGAAATCATCAAATACATTGCAACTAATATTAAATCCAACATCAGAGAGTTAGAGGGTGCCTTCAATAAGATTATTGCTGCAGCTAAGCTCAATAAGGTAGAGCTTACCCTTCCTCTGGCTGAAGAAGCTTTAAAGGATGTAATTTATCCTAATAAGCCCAAGGAGATTACTCCTACCCTCATTATTAATATAGTAGCTGACCATTTTGGTGTAAAACCTGAAGATATCACTTCCAAGAGAAGAAATTCTGAATTTGTACTGCCTAGACAGCTGGTTATGTACCTTTGCAGAAATCTTATAGATATTTCTCTTGAAAACATTGCTACTATTCTTAATAAGAAGGATCACACCACAGTTATGCATGGTTGTAAGAGAATTGAAAACGAAATTGCTGATAATGTGGATTTCAAGAATAAGGTGGATATCATCATCAAAAAGATTAATCCGGCTTAATAAGTTAAAAATATTTAATGTAAAGGATGTTCATAACTTAAGAGTTATTATAAATTAATCCTTCAAAATACACATAGAAAACCTTTTAATTTTTCCTTTAAAATGGTATAATAGAAGTGGTTTTGCACATATGAACATCTATTACTAATAAGTACTATGAAATTCTTTTATTATTTATATAATAAAGCCCTTGCACAGAGCTTTATGAAAATGGAAGGAGTTATACACATATGAAATTAGTTTGTTCAAAGTCAAGTCTCTTAAGTGGAGTACAGACAGTCTCAAAGGCAGTTCCTAATAAAACAACCATGTCTATTTTGGAATGTATCCTTGTAGATGCTACTAAGGGAGTTATTACTCTGACTGCTAATGATATGGAGCTTGGTATAGAAACCATTATTGATGGTGAGATTATTGAAAAGGGTATTATTGCTCTTGATGCAAAGATTTTCCTTGAAATCGTCAGAAAGCTTCCTGACAGTGACATTACCATCGAAACTGACAGCAATTATAAGACTACTATCACCTGTGAAAAGTCCAAATTTAACATTATTGGTAAATCAGGTGAGGATTTCTCTTATCTTCCTGCTATTGAGAAAGAGGATAATATTGTAATCAGCCAGTTTACTTTGAAGGAGGTTGTAAGACATACCATCTTCTCTATCTCTGACAATGACAACAATAAGCTGATGACCGGTGAATTATTTGATATTAATGGTGATGAGCTTAAGGTTGTTTCTTTGGATGGTCATCGTATTTCCATCAGAAAGATTCAGCTGAAGGACAATTATGCACCTAAGAAGGTGGTTGTACCCGGTAAGACCTTGAATGAGGTAAGTAAGATTCTGCCCGGAGATGCAGAGAGTGATGTGATTATTTCCTTCACCTCCAAGCATATTGTATTTGAATTTGATAATACTACTGTTGTGTCCCGTCTGATCGAAGGAGAGTATTTCAAGATTGACCAGATGCTTTCCAGTGATTACGAGACCAAGGTTAAGATCAATAAAAAAGAGCTTCTCAGCTGTATCGATCGTGCTACTCTTCTGGTGAAAGAGGGCGATAAGAAGCCTATTATTATTAATATTACCGATGGCAAGATGGAGCTTAAGATTAACTCTGTTGTGGGTAGTATGAATGAAGATATTGATATTGAGAAGAGCGGTAAGGATTTGATGATTGGCTTCAATCCTAAGTTCTTGATTGATGCTCTTCGCGTAATTGATGATGAGGAAGTAGATATTTACATGGTTAATCCTAAGGCTCCCTGCTTTATCAAGAATCCTGAGGAAAGCTATATTTATCTTGTGCTTCCTGTTAACTTTTCAACAGTAAGCTAGTAATTTGATGTAAGGAAGGCTGTAATCATGCAGACAATTCAGTTGAGAGAAGATTATATAAAGCTTGGCCAGGCTTTGAAGGCTGCAAGTCTTGTAGGTTCCGGTGTGGATGCTAAATTTGTCATTCAGGACGGGCTTGTAAAGGTGAACGGTCAGGTTGAACTTCAGCGCGGCAAGAAGCTTTATTCAGGCGATGTTGTTGAGTTTGAAGGCGAGACGATTTATATCAAATAATGGTTAGGTAAAATATGATCATAAAGTCATTAGAATTGGCAGATTACAGGAATTATGAATCTCTGGAGCTTAAATTTGACAGTGGTACAAATATTTTGTTCGGAGATAATGCCCAGGGTAAAACAAATATTTTAGAGGCAATTTATGTAGCTGCCACAACAAAATCACATAAAGGAAGCAAGGACAAGGAAATCGTTAATTTTGATAAGGACGAGGCCCACATCAGAACTTATATAGAGAAGGATAATGTGGAGACAAGGGTGGATATGCATCTTCGTAAGTCCAAATCAAAGGGAATTGCAGTGGATGGACAGAAATTAAAGAAAGCTGCAGATTTGCTTGGGCTTTGTAATGTAGTTTTCTTTTCTCCGGAGGATTTGGGCATTATCAAAAACGGTCCTGCTGAGCGAAGAAGATTCATAGATATGGAGCTTTGTCAGTTAGACAATATCTATCTTTATAATCTGAACAATTACAATAAAATTGTAAATCAGAGAAATAAGCTTTTAAAAGATATGTTTATGAATCCGGATTTGAGGGAAACCTTGAATATATGGGATATGCAGCTTGTTTCCTACGGTACTAAGATTATAGAGAGACGTAAGCTTTTCGTGGATCAGCTGAATGAAATTATATATGATATACATAAAAATCTTTCCGGCGGCCGGGAGGAGCTTCGTATCGTGTATGAGCCAAATGTAGAGGCTGAGAATTTTGAAAGAAGTATGAAATACAGCCAGGATAGGGATATCAAGGCCAAAATGACCACTGTGGGTCCTCACAGAGATGATTTTTCTATTATGGTTGGAGATATTGATATCAGAAAATTCGGTTCCCAGGGCCAGCAAAGAACTGCTGCTCTCTCACTGAAATTATCTGAAATAGAGCTTGTTAAGAGAATTACCAAGGATAATCCGGTTCTTTTACTGGATGACGTTTTGTCGGAGCTTGACAGTAACAGGCAAAATTATCTTTTGAACAGTATTGGAGATATACAGACGATTATAACCTGTACCGGTTTAGAAGAATTTGTAAATAACAGATTTGAAATTAACCGTGTATTTAAGGTTAGTGAAGGAACTGTATCTTTAATGAGCAATGAAAATGGAGGAATTTAAAATAGCATGAGCGACAATATGAGCAATACAGCTGTTGAAAATGAATATGGTGCGGACCAAATTCAAATTTTGGAAGGTTTGGAAGCAGTTCGTAAGAGACCCGGTATGTATACCGGTACAACCTCCAGCAGAGGTCTTCATCATTTGGTATACGAAATTGTTGATAACTCTGTAGATGAGGCCCTTGCGGGTTACTGTGATACTATCGACGTGACCATCAATGAGGATAATTCTGTGACTGTCCAGGATAATGGACGAGGTATTCCTGTAGGTATTAACCAGAAAGCAGGTCTGCCTGCAGTTGAGGTTGTATTTACTATTCTGCATGCAGGTGGTAAGTTTGGCGGTGGAGGATACAAGGTATCCGGCGGTCTTCACGGCGTAGGTGCGTCTGTTGTAAATGCCCTTTCCGACTGGCTTGAGGTAGAAATTCATCAGGATGGAAAGGTTTACAAGCAGCGCTACGAGAGAGGCCATGTATGTTATCCTCTCAAGGAAATCGGTACTTGTCCTATTGAGGAAACAGGAACAAGAGTAACCTTCTTGCCTGATAAGACTATTTTTACAGAAACTACTGTTTATGAGTATGATGTGCTCAAGAGAAGACTTCGCGAAATGGCTTTCCTTACTAAGGGTTTGCGCATTATTCTCAGAGATAACCGCAGTGAAGAAATGATGGATACTGCTAATACTGAGGCTTCTTCCACTGAGGTTAATACATCTGAGGCTCAGGAAAATGTGGCTTCTGAAGTTGCCAATAACGAAGTTATGACCGAAAAAGAGCTTGAAAGAAAGCAGATTGATGAGCTTCTTGCAAGAGCTGAAGGTGATAAGAAGGATGAGGCGCCTAAGACCTTAACAGGCGGTAAAATTGGTAAAACGCATTACATAACTCTTGAAAACGGCAAGAAACAGAAGGTAATCGAGTTCTACTATGAGGGTGGTATCAAGGAATTTGTTACTTACCTCAATAAGAGCAAAGAGCCTCTTTATGAGAATATTCTCTATTTTGAAGGTGAGAAGAATCGTGTTTATGTAGAGGTTTCCTTCCAGCACAATGATTCTTACAATGAGAGTGTGTTCAGTTTTGTAAATAATATCAATACTCCTGAGGGTGGTACCCACCTGATGGGATTTAGAAATGCAGTGACCAAGACCTTTAATGATTATGCAAGAGCTGCCAAGCTTCTTAAGGACAGCGAGCCTAATCTTTCCGGTGAGGATATCAGAGAAGGTCTTACTGCCATTGTCAGTGTTAAGATTGAGGATCCTCAGTTTGAGGGACAGACTAAGCAAAAGCTTGGTAACAGTGAGGCAAGAGGTGCTGTTGACAGTATTGTAAGTGAGCAGTTGACCTATTTCCTGGAGCAAAATCCTTCTGTGGCAAAGTCTATCTGTGAGAAATCTATCCTTGCTCAGAGAGCTAGAGAAGCTGCCCGTAAGGCAAGAGATCTTACCAGAAGAAAGACTGCTTTGGAAGGTATGTCACTTCCCGGTAAGCTGGCTGACTGTTCTGATAAGAATCCTGAAAATTGCGAAATCTACATCGTAGAGGGAGATTCCGCGGGAGGAAGTGCGAAAACTGCCCGTTCCCGTGCTACACAGGCAATTTTGCCTCTTCGAGGTAAGATTCTCAATGTAGAAAAGGCAAGACTTGATAAGATTTATGCAAATGCTGAGATCAAAGCCATGATTACTGCTTTCGGTACAGGTATTCATGAGGATTTTGATATTTCTAAGCTTCGCTATAACAAAATTATTCTTATGACTGATGCGGACGTGGATGGTGCACATATCAGTACTCTTCTGCTTACCTTCCTTTACCGTTTCATGCCGGAGCTTATTAAGCAGGGACATGTATACTTAGCAAAGCCTCCTTTGTATAAGCTGGAGAAGAATAAAAAGGTTTGGTATGCATACAGCGATGAAGAGCTGGATGATATTTTGAAAGAAGTTGGACGTGACCAGAATAACAAGATTCAGCGTTATAAAGGTCTTGGTGAGATGGATGCAGAACAGCTTTGGGAGACTACCATGGATCCTGAGCGTCGAATTTTGCTTCGTGTGAATTATGATGAAGAGACAGAATCTGAACTGGATTTGACTTTCACCACTCTTATGGGTGATAAGGTAGAGCCTCGTCGTGAATTCATCGAGGAAAATGCAAGATTTGTTAAAAATTTAGATATCTAGTTCAGAAACTGACATGCAGGTTCTGAATATATCAGAATGCCGCTAAAGCGGCGGAATGAGAGGAAATATGAACGACGATATTTTTGATAAAGATACGGTGTTTGACAAGATTCAGGAAGTGGATCTGAAGGAAAGAATGGAGACATTCTATATTGATTATGCTATGAGTGTAATTGCTGCCCGTGCGCTTCCTGACGTAAGAGACGGTTTGAAACCGGTACAGCGTCGTGTGCTTTATTCTATGATTGAGTTGAATAACGGTCCTGATAAGCCTCATCGTAAGAGTGCGCGTATTGTTGGTGATACCATGGGTAAATATCACCCTCATGGTGACAGCTCTATTTATGGTGCTTTGGTAAATATGGCTCAGGATTGGTCCACAAGATATCCTTTAGTAGACGGTCATGGTAACTTCGGTTCCATGGATGGTGACGGCGCAGCTGCTATGCGTTATACTGAGGCGCGTCTGTCTAAGATTTCTATGGAGCTTCTGGCTGATATCAACAAAGATACAGTAGATTTTGTTCCTAACTTTGATGACACAGAAAAAGAGCCTGTTGTTTTGCCCAGCCGTTACCCCAATCTGTTGGTAAACGGTTCTACCGGTATTGCGGTGGGTATGGCTACCAATATTCCCCCTCACAATCTTCGTGAGGTAATTAATGCGGTAGTTAAGATTATCGACAATAAGGTACAGGAAGACAGAGTTACCACCATTGATGAGGTACTTTCTATTGTAAAGGCACCGGATTTTCCTACAGGCGGTCTGATTATGGGTACCAGAGGCTGTGAGGAAGCATATCGTACCGGTCGTGGTAAAATCAGAGTCCGTGCAGTGACCAATATAGAGACACTTCCCAACGGCAAGAGTCAGATTATCGCTACAGAACTGCCTTATATGGTTAATAAGGCGAATCTGATCGTAAAGATTGCTGAGCTTGTAAAGCTGAAAAAGATTGACGGAATCACAGATATTCGCGACGAATCCAACCGTGAAGGTGTGCGTGTAGTAATTGAGCTGCGTCGTGATGCCAACGCCAATGTGATTCTGAATCAATTGTATAAGCATACTCAGCTTCAGGATACCTTTGGTGTAATCATGTTGGCTCTGGTAAATAACGAGCCTAAGGTTATGAATCTTCTTGATATGCTTACATATTATCTGCAGCATCAGGAGGATGTGGTTACCCGCAGAACCAAGTATGATTTGAACAAGGCTGAGGAAAGAGACCATATTTTACAGGGTCTTTTGAAGGCACTTGATTTTATTGATGAAGTGATTTCTATTATCCGTGGCAGCCAGAATACTCAGATTGCAAAAGAGCGTTTGATCGAGAGATTTGAGCTTTCTGAGGTACAGGCTCAGGCGATTGTAGATATGCGTCTGAGAGCACTCACCGGTTTGGAAAGAGAAAAGCTCGAGAATGAACATAGAGAGCTGGAGATTAAGATTGCTGAATTAAAAGCAATTTTGGCAGATGAAAAGCTTCTCCTTGGTGTTATCAAGGAAGAAATCATGATGATCGGCGAGAAGTTTGGCGATGACAGAAGAAGTACTATCGGTTTTGATGAGTTTGATATTTCTATGGAAGATCTGATTCCTGATGAGGAAACAGTGATTGCTATGACCAGACTGGGTTATATCAAGCGTATGACTGTGGATAATTTCAAGGCGCAGAACCGTGGCGGTAAGGGTATTAAGGGTATGCAGACTATCGAGGATGATTATATAGAAGATCTGCTGCTGAGTACCACCCATCATTATATGAATTTCTTCACCAATATGGGTCGTGTATATCGCCTGAAGGCTTATGAGATTCCTGAGGCAAGCAGAACTGCCCGGGGAACCGCAATTATTAATCTGTTGCAGCTTCAGCCCGGCGAGAAAATTACTGCAATGATTCCTATCAGAGAGTATGAGGACGACAGATATCTGTTTATGGTTACCAAGAAGGGTATTGTAAAGAGAACTCCTCTCTCCGATTTTGCAAATGTTCGTAAAAACGGTCTTGCGGCTATCAATCTTAAAGATGATGATGAGTTGATTGAGGTAAAGAATACCAACAATGAACATGAAATTTTCCTTGTGACCAAGCAGGGTATGTGTATCCGCTTCAAGGAGACTGATGTACGTCCTACCGGAAGAACCTCCATGGGTGTCATCGGTATGAATCTCTCTCCCAGCGATGAAATTGTGGCAATGCAGCTGCAAGTACAGGGTGATTCCTTGTTGATTGTTTCTGAAAATGGTATGGGTAAACGTACTTACTTAGATGAGTTTACTGTTCAGAAGCGTGGCGGTAAGGGTGTAAAGTGCTATAAGATTACCGAAAAGACCGGTGATGTTGTGGGCGCTAAGGCTGTTATCGATGAAAATGAGCTGATGATGATTACTACAGAAGGAATTATTATTCAGCTTCGTGTTCAGGATATTTCTACGCTTGGTCGTATCACTTCCGGTGTGAAGATGATGAATCTGGATGAGGGTGTAAAGGTTGCTCAGATTGCCAAGGTTCGCGGTAAGGTTTCTGACGGAGAGCAGGAAATTGACGACCTGGATGAAGCATCCGAGGAAGAAACATCAGCAGACGATAATGTTTCTACTGAGGAAAATGAGTAAATACTCATGAAAAAATTATAAATATGTTCTTCATTTAGTACAAAATTACACTTGAAATTCGTAAATTTTGGGTGTAGATTATATGAGGATTGCCGGAAAAGTTTGTATCGACAGGTACAAACTTTTCTTTTTTCGCGAGTTTATCAGATTTCTTATGAAACAGGAGGAATAAAATGTCTGTAGCAAACGTACGTGAATATTTAAAACAGTTTGATTTGGACAGTAAGGTCGAAGAATTTCAGGAATCAAGCGCTACTGTTGAGCTGGCAGCTCATGCAGCCGGAGTAATTCCTGCTATGATAGCCAAGACTTTATCCTTTAAAGTGGGTGATCAAGCGGTATTAATTGTAACCAGCGGCGATACTAAGGTGGATAACCGTAAGTTTAAGGACAAATTTGGTGTAAAAGCTAAGATGCTGACTCCTGATGAAGTGATTGAATATACCGGCCATGCTATCGGTGGTGTATGTCCCTATGCCAATCCGGAAGGCAAGGTAAAAGTTTATCTGGATGAATCCATGAAACGCTTTGAAATGGCGCTTCCCGCCGCCGGCAGCAGCGCAAGCTGCGTGCGACTTACCATAGATGAATTAGAACGCTCCTGCCCCGATGCGCAGTGGGCAGATATCTGCAAGCTTCCTGAAAACGCAGAATAAAAAATAATAAAGAAGGTGATTTAAAGTGGAAGCAGCTTATGTTGTATTTATGGATCTGGCGATAATTATGGTTTTTGCAAAGTTTTTTGGCCTTTTGGCCAGAAAGCTTAGAGCACCTCAGGTAGTAGGTGAGATTATTGCCGGCCTGCTTATCGGACCCAGTGTTCTCGGCCTGGTTCAGCAGACAGATTTTTTGACCCAGATGGCGGAAATAGGTGTAATTTTGCTGATGTTTTCCGCAGGTCTTGAGACAGATTTGAAGGAATTATTAAAGACAGGCCCCATCGCCTTTTTGATTGCCTGTGCAGGTGTATTTGTACCCTTAGTTGGCGGAAGTCTTCTGTATATGGGATTTTATGGTGCAGCTCCCTGGGGTTCGGAAGAATTCTATAAGGCAGTATTTATTGGTGTCATCATGACAGCTACCAGTGTAAGTATCACTGTCCAGTCTCTGAAGGAGTTGGGTAAATTAAAGGGTAAGGTGGGCACTACAATTCTTAGTGCAGCCATTATTGATGATGTTATTGGTATTATTGTACTTACTTTT
>JAZQFO010000127.1:0-13947 GCA_045539535.1 Acetatifactor sp. | reverse complement strand
CTTGTGGCATTTTCCGGTAATATGTCCGGTATGCTGATTGCAGAGTATGTGCTGAGAGAGCATGCTGCAAAGGGTACCATGCCTGAGAATCCTGCAATGGTTACCACCATTGTTACCACCAATATGACCTTCCCCATTGCTGAGAGCTATGGCGTGAAGCTGATTGAGGTGCTTACCGGATTTAAGTTTATCGGAGAGCAGATTAAGCTGTTCGAGCAGACCGGAAGCAACAATTATGTATTCGGTCTTGAGGAGTCCTACGGTTGTCTGGTAGGAACCCATGCAAGAGATAAGGATGCAATCGTAGCTGTAATGAGCCTTTGTGAGGTTGCTGCTTACTGCAAGAAGCAGGGCAAGAGCCTGTGGGATATGATGCTGGAGCTTTACGAGAAGTACGGTTACTTCAAGGAGACCCAGTACACCATTACCTTAAAGGGTATCGAGGGTGCTAAGCAGATTACCGAGATTATGAACAAGCTTCGTACCAATCCTCCCAAGCAGCTTGGCGAGTGGAAGGTTCTGAAGTTCCGTGATTATCAGGAAGATGTGATTCTGGATATGGAGACCGGAGAGAAGACTTCCACCGGCCTGCCTAAGTCCAACGTACTTTACTTCGAACTTCCTGACAACAACTGGTGTTGTGCACGTCCCTCCGGTACCGAGCCCAAGCTGAAATTCTACATGGGTGTTAAGGGAGAGAGCCTTGAGGATGCAGTGGCTAAGAATGAGGCATTGACCGAGGCTATTAAAGCACTGATTTAAAACACTGATTAAAACACGCAGTAGGTGTGGACAATATGATGAGCAGCGTATAAGCGCTGAAATACAGAATTTATGGAGGCAGCGAATTCTTTTGGCATGAAGTAGGCAAGAGGATTTGCTGTTTCCTTGCATTGATGAGAGTCATTTTAGGGATGGAGCAGATATCAAACAGGAGGAATACCATGGGTGCGCTGAATACAGCAAATATTAAAAAAACCATATATTATCTTCAGCGCAACGGTCTGAAAAATACCTGGCATGCTGTGCGGGAACGTATGTCTCAGGCGAAAGAAAGTCCCTATATCTATGAGGCACCTTCTAAGGAGGAGCTTGCAAGACAAAGGCAGCTTGTGGCTCAGAGCGCCGGGACGGATTTATATGATGGGATTGATTTCAGTATTGTGGTACCTTTATACCGGACGAAGCCGGAATTTTTGAGGGATCTGGTTGAGAGTATACTGGCTCAGACTTATCCTGATTGGGAGCTTGTACTGGCAGATGCCACAGAGGATGATAGTGTGGAAACGCTTGTAAAGGCATATGAAGGCGAGAAGGCAATTCGTTATGTGCATTTACCTTCCAACGACGGAATATCGGCCAATACCAATGCTGCGCTTCCCTATGCGACAAAGAAATTTATTGGTCTGTTGGACCATGATGATATATTGACACCGGATGCTTTGTTTGAAATGGCAGAGGCTATCCGAAGGGCCAGAGAGCAGGGACAGGAGCTTCAGCTGATTTATTCGGATGAGGATAAGTGTAATGGAGATGCCTCTGAATACTATGAGCCTCATTATAAAGAAGATTTTAATTACGATTTGATATTGAGCAACAATTATATTTGCCATTTTCTGGTGATGAGACGGGAATTAATGCAGAAGTTAATGTTCCGTCCGGCCTACGATGGTGCCCAGGATTATGATTTGGTGCTTCGTGCAGTGGCGGCGCTGGGTGTTTATGACGATCCTAAGCGGGAGACGTTCATTGGTCATGTGCCGAAGGTATTGTATCACTGGCGTTGCCATGTGGCGTCTACTGCGGAAAATCCCCGCAGCAAGGAGTATGCATATGAAGCCGGCAAACGTGCTCTGCAGGATTATATGGATTCCTGTCATATCAAATGTCAGGCGGTGTCTTTGAAGCATGTGGGCTTCTATGGTGTAGAGTATACTACAGATGTTTTTGAGGCCAGACCGGATTTGGGCATTATAGGTGGTCCCATTATTCTGAAGGGCCAAATTGCAGGCGGACGGATGGATGCTTCGGGAGATGTTTTTTACGAGGGCCTGGATGTGCATTACAGCGGATATCTTCACCGGGCGGTTTTGACCCAGAGTGCAGAGGCTGTGGATATCAGATGTATGGCAGTCAGAGAAGAGTTGTGGGATTTGTTTGAAGAAACGACAGGTACTGTTTATAAGGAAAAAGACGGTAGCGGTATCTTTGATGCAGAAACGTTGCCTTCTGGTTCTGATTACAAAGAACTCAGTTTGAGACTGTGTGCGGCTGTGCGTGCCCGTGGATACCGCATTCTGTGGCACAGGAGGGATTATGAGTAAAATAACGGTTGTTATACCAAATTACAACGGCATAAAATATCTCAAGACCTGTTTGGAATCCCTTTATGCACAGGAGGATGGAACGCCGGAGTATGATGTGGTGATTGTGGATAATGCCTCCGGGGATGGCAGTATTGAACAGGCAGAGGAGTTTTTCCCGCAGGCGCGGATCATACGCCTTAAGGAGAATACCGGATTTTGCCATGCGGTTAATGTGGGAATGAATGCTTCTGAGGCCCCCTATGTGTTGCTACTCAATAATGACACAAAGGTTGAATCAGGATTTATCAAGGCATTGTATGAAGCGATAGAGAAGGATCAGAAAATATTTTCGGTTAGTGCGCAGATGTTAATGTGGGACAGACCGGATTTGCTGGATGGTGCCGGTGATCATTATAATGCGCTGGGGTGGGGATTTGCCAGGGGCAAAGGCCGGCCCGCAGACCGCTACAACCGTCCTGTACGGATTTTTTCATCCTGCGCAGGAGCAGCGATTTACAGACGCAGTATTTTGAATCAAATCGGTCTGCTGGATGAGCTTCATTTTGCATATTTAGAGGATATGGATCTTGGGTATCGTGCATTAATTCACGGCTATCGCAATGTTTATGAGCCTCGGGCAAAGGTTTTGCATTACGGCAGTGCGTCCACCGGTTCCAGATACAATGAGTTTAAGACCGGCTTGGCATCGGCTAACAATGTTTATTTAATATACAAAAACATGCCTTTTTTGCAGTGGTTATTTAATCTTCCCTGTTTGTGTGTAGGCTTTTTTGTTAAATGGCTTTTCTTTGTCCGTAAGGGTATGGGCAAAATCTATTTACAGGGTCTTAAAAAAGGCTGGAAGCGCTGTTTTACAGCGGAGGGGCGAGCCACAAAGGTGCGTTTTCGGTGGCACAATTTACTGCACTATTTCATAATACAATACTATTTATTTGTTAATTTGTTCAAATTTGTACTGAAAATTTGATAACATCTGCCCATTGCAATTGACGGCCGTATAGTGCATACTGTACATGGGGAGGATTGTTAAGATGAGTAATATGGAAATTATGAAATATTCGCTGGCAGTTATTGTATGTGTTGCAGCGATTGTCATAGCAGTATGGAGACTGGCAAAGGTATTGGGTGCAGGGCGTAAGCAGAAAAAGGCTGCCGGCAGACCCTCTACGTATGTGCAGATGAATAGTGCGGTTATACAGTCAGAGCCGTCGGCTAATGGCGGTTACAGAACCTTTAAGGGCTTTTTGTTAAAGCTTGACGTGGAGAAGCAGAATAGACATGTTCCCGGCAGAAATGCATATGAGATGGCTCGTACAAATGGCAATATCAGAAGTATCATTTTCAGAGATCCCAATGCTTTGCAAAAGCTTTTAGAGGAGAAGGCAGGAACCGGCACTTTTATCGGTACCAACAAGGAAAAGGTGGATTTTGGCCAGACCATTGGTCAGTACGTGGATGTGGATGGGCGCAGCAAGCGTGAGACCAGAGTCGGAGTGATTCATTACGGTCCGGATGGTGCTTATATCGTACCCAGCAGACCGAATGTAGGAGGTGACTTCCTGTAATGAATGATATGATGCAGGCGATCAGCGAGTTTCCCAACGGTACCTATTTACGCATGACATGGGCACATGAGGGATTGATCTTAGGTGGAACAATTGATACCATATATGAGACCGATAACGGTAAAATCGAAGGAACTCCCAGCTATCGCGAATATTACGCGTGTGCTTATCGGATTAAGAGAGTGTTTGAGAATCCCAACAACAGTGTATATCCTGTAGGAAGTCTGATAGAGATATCCCCGGATACTGCCCCCACAATGATTGCATTGGAGGATGGTGCAGTGGTGTGGAGAATGTAATGTTTTCAAAGAGAGTCCGCTTGCGGGCTTTCTTTTTTGTGTAATTGATATTGAGGAGAAAATAGATGATTTATATCATAAAATGTGCTTATTGTGGAAAAACCTATAGTGTAAATACTGATGAGGAAACCGACAGCTTTTTGTGTGAATCTTGTGGAGGTGCCAATGGCCTAGAGTCTGTGCAGGAAAAGTTCTTAAGCAGGGCAGCTGTAATAGCAGCGAATACCAAAAAGCGGACGCTGGACGAAATTTTGGAGGATGAAGGCAGTCTTGATACCATTAAGTCCTTTGATATGTCAGAGCATCCTGTGGAGGAGAGCTACGAAGCCTATGAGTATGGGCCGGAGAGTTCATACGGAACACCGGAGTCAGTAAAAATAGCCACATGGATTGGGATTGCGGCAGTCATCCTGCTCATAGCCATATGTGCCTTGGCAGATTATAATACCAAGCAGCAGTGGGAGCGGGAAGAGCAGGAGCGGCAGGAGCAGATGGAAGATGCGTGGATGCCTTTCCGTATGAACGGAATATACTGAGGAGAAACAGAGTATAATACGGATTAATTTCCAATTCTTATGAAATCTTAAGAATTTCATTCATAAATACTTAAGTTGACGATACTAGGGGCCTTCTTGTAAAATTATCGCATAGGTTAGACCGATTTTGGGTTTGTTGAAGGATACCGGGTGGTGCTTATGATTAAAGACAATCAGAAGGTATTTAACAGATTGCTGGTCGTAATGGATGCTGTAATTATTGCAGCCTCCTTTATGCTTGCCTATTTTATCAAATTTTATATTTTGAATGACGGACCCGGACCGGGCGTGCTTCCTGCCAAGGATTATCTGGAATTATTGCCCTTTATTGTGCCGGGCTTTGTGCTGTTATATTATAAATGCGGTGTGTATACGCCCAAGCGTACCGTGCGTCGCAGATTTGAGATATACAGCATTGTTCAGGCCAATACAATCAGTTTGGCAGCGATGATTATTATCCTTTATATGATTGTAAAGGAGATTAACTATTCACGTTCGGTAATCATGCTGTTTTATATGCTGAACATTTTCCTGACAAGCTGCCTGAGACTGGTTTTGCGCAAGAGCCTGCAGACCATGCGCAGCAAGGGATACAATTTAAAGCATATTTTGCTGGTTGGATATTCCAGGGCAACAGAGGAGTATATAGACCGTCTTCATGACAATCCTCAATGGGGATATGTGGTGTGTGGTATTTTGGACGACCATATTCCGGCAGGTACACTTTATAAGGGTGTGAAGGTGCTTGGAAGTCTGGGCAATTTGGAAATTATTCTTCCGGAAAATAAGCTGGATGAAATTGCCATCACACTTTCCTTGAAGGATTATGATAATTTGGGCTATATCGTAAATACTTGTGAAAAGTCCGGTGTGCACACCAAGTTTATACCGGATTATAATAGTTTGATTCCTACCAGACCTTATACGGAGGATCTGATGGGACTTCCTGTAATCAATATCCGTTATGTGCCCTTGACTAACACCGGCAATATGCTGATTAAGCGAGCTATGGATATTGTGGGTTCTCTGTGTGGCATTATTGTTTTGTCACCGGTGATGCTTTTGTGTGCATTGGCTGTGAAGCTTAGCAGCCCGGGACCGATTATATTTAAGCAGGAGAGAGTGGGACTTCATAATAAGCCTTTTTATATGTATAAGTTCCGCAGTATGGAGATTCAGGCGCCCAGTAAGGAAAAGAAAGCCTGGACAGTAAAAAATGACCCCAGAGTAACCAAGGTGGGTAAGGTGCTTAGACGCACCAGCTTGGACGAGCTTCCCCAGCTTTTTAATATTCTGAAGGGTGATATGAGTCTGGTGGGACCCAGACCGGAGAGACCACATTTTGTGGAGCAGTTTAGAGAGGATGTTCCCCGCTACATGGTAAAACATCAGGTTCGACCGGGACTGACCGGCTGGGCGCAGGTGAATGGCCTTCGAGGCAATACATCGATTCCCAAGCGTATTGAGCATGATATTTACTATATTGAGAACTGGACAGTGGGATTTGATATCAAAATAATTTTCCTGACGTTCTTTACAGGATTTATCAACAAAAACGCATATTAATGCAGATGAAGGAGAAAAACGGGTTATGGCTGAGAACTACAAAGGTAATGGTGGTGCCAAGAAGGCAAACAAGAGCAAAAGTAAGGTAATTATTTTTGCAATCGAGATTCTGTTAATTCTGATTATGCTGGCATTTCTTTTCCTGGCAATGAACGGAAATGAGGCAAAGGTTGTAGAGCTTGACATGGATCAGCTTGGTATCAATGAAGAGGTATTGGATAATAAGACTCCTGAGGGTGACAATGAGGTTACGGTTGAGCCCGGAGCCATCAAGGATACCGGTTACATGAATGTGGCACTGTTTGGTGTGGATGCAATTACTACCAACGGTCTTTACAAGGGTAGCAGAAGTGACAGTATTATGATTGCAAGTATCAATATGGATACCGGTGATATCAAGCTTGTCAGCGTATATCGTGATACCTATTTGAACCTTGGTACTGATAAGTACAACAAGTGTAACCACGCATATGCAAGCGGTGGTGCAGAGCAGGCCATCAAGATGCTCAACATGAACCTGGATCTGGATATTGCAAACTTTGTTACCGTAAACTATCAGAGCCTGATTGACCTGGTAGACGGTCTTGGCGGTATCTATGTGGACGTAAGCAAGGGTGAGCTGAAGCACATCAACAACTATCAGATTACCATCAACAAGGATTTGAATCTTGGCGGTTATACTCCTGTTAAGGAAACCGGTTATCAGAAGTTAAACGGTCTGCAGGCTACTGCATACTGCCGTATCCGTTACGATATCGAGGGTGGTGACTTCGGTCGTGCATCCAATCAGCGTGAGGTGCTTAAGGCAATTGAGGAGCAGGCAAAGAAGACCGATGCTGCAACTCTTACAGCAGTATTTAATGATGTAATTGATGAAGTATATACCAGTATGGACAGTAAGGATTTGTTGGAGCTTGTGGGCAATATCAACAACTATCGTATTGTTGACGAGAGTGGTTTCCCCGAGGAATCCATGCGTACCACCGGCAACATCGGTGCAAAGGGAAGCTGTGTAATCCCCTTGGATTTGGAGAGTAATGTAGAGTGGCTTCATAAGTTCCTGTTTGAGGAAGAGAATTATACTGTTTCTGATACCGTAAAGGAGTGTGCAGAGCAGATTAAGCAGGATACCTCATCCTATATCAACCGATAATAGACCAGAAAAGGGAGCTTGATATTCAGGCTCCCTTCATTTTTTATAGTACTTGTGTGTCGACCTGCTTTCAAGTATAATGGGTAACGTAAAAGGAGTGACAGCATGGAAGTTGACATTATTATTCCGCTTTATAAGCCGGGGAAGGAATTGTTTGCGCTGTTAGACAGACTAAATAGGCAGACAGTTGCGGTCAACCGGATTATATTGATGAATACAGAAGAGAAGTATTTTACCGGACTGGTTTACGGAACGGATTTTGTAAATCGGTACAAAAATGTAGAGGTGCATCATCTCTCCAAGAGGGAGTTTAACCATGGGGAGACCAGAAGAAAGGGTGTGTCGAAATCTTTGGCACCTGTGTTTGTGATGATGACACAGGATGCCATGCCGGCGGATGAATTTCTGTTGGAGCATCTTATCGCGCCTCTGAAGGAAAAGGTGGCAGTGTCCTATGCACGCCAGCTTCCGGATGATAAGAGCAGTGTGCTGGAAAAGTTCAGCAGGCAGTTCAACTACCCGGAGAAGTCCTACATTAAATCGGCGGCAGATTTGGAACGCATGGGTATTAAGACCTATTTTTGTTCCAATGTATGTGCGGCCTATCGTAGAGAAATCTATGATAGCCGGGGCGGCTTTATTCGCAGAACGATTTTCAATGAGGATATGCTTTACGCAGCGGGAGCCATCAAGGCGGGATACCAAATCGCATATGCAGCAGATGCCAAAGTGATTCATTCACACAATTATAATTGCAGACAGCAGTTTCATCGCAACTTTGACCTGGGTGTGTCCCAGGCGGAGCATCCGGAAGTGTTCGGCGGTATTAAGTCGGAATCGGAAGGAAAGCGTATGGTGAAGGCAGCTACAAAATACTTAAGAGAAAACAACTTGATGCATAAAATTCCTTATTTTTATTTACAGTGTTGTTGGAAATACGCAGGATATCTTCTGGGCAAAAATTATAAGAAATTGCCCAGAAAATTAGTGCTGGCCTGTACGGACAGCCCTACCTATTGGAAATAAAAAAAGCGCGGAGGAAGTATTATGTGTGGTATTGTAGGTTATATTGGTAAAAAGCAGGCGGCTCCCATTATTTTGGACGGATTGTCCAAATTGGAGTATCGCGGTTATGATTCTGCCGGTGTGGCAGTGTTTGACGGCGAACATATTCATACACAGAAGGCGGCGGGACGATTGACGGTTCTGGAGCATCTGACTCATGGCGGAGCAACCATGCCGGGTCTTTCCGGTATCGGCCATACCCGCTGGGCTACCCACGGTGCTCCCAGTGATTTGAATGCACATCCCCATACCAATAAACAGGGTACCATTGCTGTGGTACACAACGGTATTATTGAGAACTATATCGCACTAAAGAAAAAGCTGGAGAACAAGGGATATGAGTTTGTCTCTGAGACCGATACGGAGGTTTTAGCCAAACTCTTGGATTATTATTACAAGGGCAATCCCTTGGAGGCTGTGACCAAGGTGTTGCACCGCGTGGAGGGGTCCTATGCGCTGGGAATCATGTTTGCTGATTTCCCGGATGAGCTTTATGCAGCCAGAAAGGACAGTCCCTTGATAGTAGGCCGCAATGAGGATGGATGTTTTATTGCATCTGATGTACCTGCGATTTTGAAGTATACCAGAACCGTGTTTTACATGGATAATCAAGAGGTTGCACGTCTTAAAGCGGATGATTTGCAGTTCTTCTCAGTGGATGAGGAGGAAGTGGTTAAAGAATCCGTGACCATCGATTGGGATGCAGATGCTGCGGAAAAGGCAGGCTACGAGCATTTCATGTTAAAGGAGATGTATGAGCAGCCCAAAACTATTACAGATACCATATCTCCTCGCATTCATGACAATGATATTGTGATTGAAGAACTGAATATGTCCGATGAGGAGCTTAAAGAAATCTCTAAGATTCATATTGTTGCTTGCGGTTCTGCTTATCACACCGGTGTAACAGCCAAATACGTAATAGAGGGTATGGCCCGTATCCCTGTGGAAGTGGATGTGGCCAGTGAATTCCGCTATCGTGATCCCATCATGCAAAAAGGGGCCATGGTAATCGTTATCAGCCAGTCCGGTGAGACGGCAGATACTTTGGCTGCACTTCGTGAGTCCAAGGCCCGGGGCTTTAAGGTCCTTGGTATTGTAAATGTGGTGGGAAGCTCTATTGCAAGAGAGGCCGACAGCGTGATGTATACCTGGGCGGGTCCTGAGATTGCGGTGGCAACTACCAAAGCTTACAGCGCACAGCTGGTGGCACTTTACATGCTGGCTATGAAAATGGCTAAGGTGAGAGGGCTTTTAGGAGAAGCTGAGTTTAGCAGACTTTTGTATGATTTGAGATGCTTGCCGGATCAGGTGGAGCGTCTTCTGGCCCAGAAGGAGAAAATGCAGCATTTTGCCAACCGTTATGTAGGTGCAAGAGAGATTTTCTTCATGGGGAGAGGAATCGACCATGCAATCTCCTTGGAGGGTTCCCTTAAACTTAAGGAGATATCATATATTCATTCCGAAGCTTATGCGGCAGGGGAACTGAAGCATGGAACCATTTCATTGATAGAGGATGGAACCTTGGTGGTAGCACTTTCCACCCAGGAAGCTCTTTATCAGAAGACCATTAGCAATATTGTGGAAGTAAAAGCAAGAGGTGCCTTTGTAATGGCAGTGACTATCGAAGGAAATCAAGCCATGGAGAAGGCAGCAGATTACGTAGTTTATTTGCCGGAGACCAACAAGTGGTTTACCAACTCACTGGCAATCATACCTTTGCAGCTTTTTGCGTATTATGTGGCCGTAGCCAGAGGCTGTGACGTGGATAAACCCCGAAATCTGGCCAAATCTGTAACTGTAGAATAGCGAATTCATATTTGTTTTATTTTCTCATCACAAATTAAACACATTTGCAAGATATACTGACCTTGTCAATATGGAAGACATGTTTTTGTGAGAAAAGAGGGATTATTATGTACGAGAACGATAACTTGATGAAAAATAATACGGTAGCTCCTGTGCAGCCTGCACAGCCGGTACAGACAGTTCAACCGACGCAGGCTATGCTCCAGGAGGCACAGGCTGCACAGCCGGTACAGCCTACAGTGCAGCCGGCGAATCTACAGACGCCACCGCCTGTGCAGACACCTCCCCCCGTGAGGACACAGCCTATGGCGCAACCGATGGGAGCGCAGCCAAATCAAGCCCAGGCACCGATGGGAGCACAGCAGACTCAGGCTCCTGTGAGACCTCAGCCCATGCCCCGACCACAGCCTACGCCCCAGCCTCAACCCAGGCCTCAGGCGCAGCCCGTGCAACAGCGTGTTGAGCCCCAGGCAGCACCTAAGCCCCCCGTTCAAAAAACAGAACCTGTGAAGGCAGAAAAACCGAAGAAAAAGGCAGGCTTCTTCACGAAGTTTCTGGTGGCTGTCAGCTTAGGATTGTTTTTTGGTATTTTTGCGGGAATTGGTTTTTATGGTGTACAGCAGGCTACAGAAGCGTTGACGCCTGAAGAAGTGCCGGTGATGGACCAGTTTGAGCCGGTGGACAGAACACAGGTTGCGGAACCTGATATGTCAGAGGGCAATATGGAAGCCGAGGTGCAGGATTTGCCTGTGCAGGAATCCCAGCCCGGCAATACCGTGATCTATTCTGATTCGGCCAATCAGGTATCCGATATTGTGGTGGATGTAATGCCTGCCATGGTGTCTATTATCAACAATCATACAGAGGTAACCTCCTTCTGGGGACAGACCTACAAGGATGAAGTATCTTCCAGTGGATCCGGTATTATTGTTTCTGAGAATGAAGAAGAGCTTTTGATTGTGTCCAATCAGCACGTGGTAGCAGAGGCAGAACAGCTTTTGGTGACTCTTATTGATGAGACAGAAGTTGAGGCATATGTGAAGGGCGTGGACTCCGAGATGGATCTGGCAGTCATTGCTATTAAGCTGGAGGATTTGAGCAGCGAGACCAGAGAGGCTATCAATGTGGCAACCTTGGGCAACAGCGATGACTTGATCTTGGGCCAGCAGGTAATTGCCATTGGTAATGCTCTGGGTTATGGACAGTCCGTAACAGTAGGTTATGTCAGCGCATTGGACAGAGAAATCGAAATCGAGGATGGTTCTGTTCGCAGCTTTATTCAGACCGATGCAGCCATCAATCCCGGCAATTCCGGCGGAGCGCTGTTGAACTATAAGGGTGAAGTCATCGGTATCAATTCCAACAAAATCGGTGGTACATCCATTGAAGGTATGGGCTATGCTATCCCTATTACGGCAGCCAGTCCTATCATTGCAGATTTGATGGAGCGTCAGACCCGTGCCAGAGTGGATGCAGAGGATATCGGTTATCTGGGCATCAGCTATCAGGATGTAACGGACCAGATTTCACAGATGTACGGCATGCCCAAGGGGGTATACGTGGTAGCTGTTCTGGAGAACACCGGCGCAGAAGCTGCCGGCATGAATATGGGTGATGTAATCGTTAATTTTGACGGCAATAAGATTACCTGCTATGATGACCTGTATGCTGTACTGCAGTACTATGCGGCAGGCGACACAGCTAAGGTTACAGTAATGCGCCCCGTGAATGGTGAATACAAGGAAGTTGAATTACAGTTGACATTAGGTAAGAGACCTGAACAATAAGAGGAATGCCGGGACTTTATGGTCCCGGTATTTTCGCTTTATAAAAACTTCACTTGTGCAGGATAGGGTTATTCGTTATAATGGGTAAGAGAAAAGGGGGAGGCTTCAAAGGAAGAGGCCTGATAAAGGAGAGTAATATGTCAGATATTTTTGATAAAGATGAATTTAAGGAAGTGACTGATGCCGAGGTGATGGAGACGACGGAGTCAGGTAAGCCCGAAGAGGATGCTTCTAAAAAAGATAATAACAATGAATATGAAGATGTGTGTTTTGTCTGTCGCAGACCGGAGTCCAAGACAGGTAAAATGTTTAAGCTTCCCAACAATATCTGTGTATGCAATGACTGCATGCACAAGACCATGGAGACAGTCAGCCAGTTTGACTATCAGGGCATGTTGAACAACCCTAATTTTCAGCAGGATATGGGACAGTTTTCCCAACTGAACGGATTCCCCAATATCAGTTTTGTTAATATGGCAGATTTACAGGGGGACGGCGGAATTCCCAACAAGCAGAAGCTGAAGAAGAAAAAGAAAAAAGAAGGGGCAGCACCGGTTTTAGATATCAAAAATATCCCTGCGCCCCATAAGATCAAAGCCCAGCTGGACGAGTATGTGGTAGGTCAGGAGCATGCCAAGAAAGCCATTTCCGTGGCAGTTTACAATCACTACAAGCGTGTGGCGACCAATACCATGGACAGCATCGAAATTGAAAAGTCCAACATGCTGATGATTGGTCCCACCGGTTGTGGAAAAACCTATCTGGTGAAGACCTTGGCCAAGCTTTTGGATGTGCCTTTGGCCATTGCAGATGCCACTTCTCTTACCGAGGCCGGCTATATCGGCGATGACATTGAGAGCGTGGTGTCCAAGCTTTTGGCGGCAGCAGACAATGATGTGGAAAAGGCCGAGCAGGGCATTATTTTTATCGATGAGATTGATAAAATTGCCAAGAAAAAAGAGACCCACAGCCGTGATGTCAGCGGCGAGAGCGTACAGCAGGGTATGCTCAAGCTCTTGGAGGGCGCTGAGGTGGAGGTTCCCGTGGGAGCCAACAGCAAGAATGCCATGGTGCCTCTTGCTACGGTGAACACCCGCAATATTCTCTTTATCTGCGGCGGAGCATTTCCTGATTTGGAAGATATTATCAAGGAGCGCCTGAATAAGAGTGCATCCATTGGTTTTGGTTCTGAACTGAAGGACAAATATGACAAAGAGAAAAATATTCTTTCCAAGGTAAAGGTGGAGGATATTCGTAAATTCGGTATGATTCCGGAGTTTATCGGTCGTCTGCCTATTATCTTCACCTTGGAGGGTCTTGGCAAGGATATGATGGTCAAGATATTGAAGGAGCCCAAGAATGCCATCTTAAAGCAGTACCAGAAGCTTTTGGAGCTGGATGAGGTGAAGCTTGAGTTTACGGATGAAGCCTTGGAAGCTATTGCCGATAAGGCGCTTAAGCATGAAACCGGAGCTCGTGCCCTCCGTTCCATCATAGAGGAATTCATGCTAGATATCATGTATGAGATTCCCAAGGATGACAATATTGGCAAGGTGACTATTACGAAGGAGTATATCGAGGGAACCGGTGGTCCGATTATCGATATCCGCAGTAATCAGATTAATCATGTGTCAGTGGATGAGATGAATACGGTCTAAGTCGGATCGTAGCCATGTCGTTCTGTGTGCCAAGGAGTTGTCTTACCAGTTTGTCTTCCTAAGACCGCTTGGCCTCCGACTTACTATTACGAAGGAGTATATCGAGGGAACCGGTGGTCCGATTATCGATATCCGCAGTAATCAGATTAATCATGTGTCAGTGGATGAGATGAATACGGTCT
>JAZQFO010000126.1:0-7035 GCA_045539535.1 Acetatifactor sp. | reverse complement strand
ATTATATCAGTTGGGATGAATATTTTATGGGAGTGGCTCATCTGTCCGGTATGCGCTCCAAGGATCCCAACACCCAGGTGGGAGCCTGCATTGTGAGCAAGGATAATAAGATTTTATCCATGGGATACAATGGATTTCCCTGTGGTTGTTCGGACGATGAATTTCCTTGGGAGCGGGAAGGTGATGTGCTGGATACCAAGTATGCTTTTGTGACCCACAGCGAGCTGAACGCTATTTTGAACTATCGTGGCGGCTCCCTGGAGGGAACCAAGCTGTATGTATCCCTGTTTCCCTGTAATGAATGTGCCAAGGCCATTATTCAGGCAGGTATTCGTACGGTGGTTTATTCCAGTGACAAGTACAACGGAACACCCACGAACATCGCTTCCAAGAAGATGTTTGAGGCAGCAGGCGTAACCTGCATTCCTTATGAGTGCTCAGGACGCAGGATAGAGATTGAGGTATAATTATGTTAAAGTACACCGGAAGAAAGACAATTATTGCAATTGTATTGGCCGTTACAGTATTGTTGGGTGCCGGAGAAAATTCCATAAAAGTGTTGACTGTTCATGCTGCCACAAGAGAGGATTTTGACAAGGCCAGACAGGAGAGGGATGACCTGACCAACAAAAAGGATGATCTGCAGGATGATATCAATGATATGAAGGGCGAGCAGAAATCCTTAAAAGGGGAGCTGAATAAGCTAAACGGTCAGTTGACCCAGATTGGCAATAATCTGGTGGCATTGGAGGGCCGTATCGCCGGCAAAGAACTGGAGATTGCACAGACTCAGGCAGCATTAGATCAGGCAAAAGCCACCGAGGAACAGCAGTACCAGGATATGGTTTGGCGTGTGCGCAGAATGTATGAGCGCAACGATCGGGGCAATGTAAACAACATGGTAAGCAGTCTGCTGGGTTCAGGCAACTTTGCGGATATCTTAAATACGGCAGACGGCTATGAGAAAATTGTCAGTTATGATCAGGTACAGCTGGACAAGTATCAGGAAAACCGTCAGCTGATTGAAGAGCATGAGGCACTGCTTCAGCAGGAAAAAAACGAGCTGGACAACTTGGTATTGGAGGCAGAAACTGAGAAAAACAAGGTTTCCGGACTGGTAAGTGCCACCAATAATTCCATCGCCCAGTACGCGGATGAAATTTCTGAGGCAGAAAAGCAGGCCTTAGCATATGAGGAAGAGATTCGCCAGAAAGAGGATTTGATTAAGCAGTTGGCAGCAGAGCTTGCCATCTCGGAGGAAGCTGCAAACGGTGAGTGGCGCGATATTTCCGAGGTGCAGTTTGCAGAAGGCGACCGTTATCTTTTGGCGAACTTGATTTACTGTGAAGCGGGCGGTGAGCCCTACGAGGGTCAGCTTGCAGTAGGCGCGGTGGTTATCAACCGTGTGCTCAGTGAGAAATTCCCCGGAAGTGTGGTAGGTGTTATTTACCAGAATCGTCAGTTTGCACCGGTAGCCAGCGGCAGATTAGATCTTGCTCTGGCCGCCAACAAGGCAACCCCCAGCTGTTACAAGGCGGCGGATGAAGCCATGGCCGGCGTGACCAACGTGGGCAACTGTTTGTTCTTCAGAACCCCTATTCCGGGGCTGGAAGGCATTCGAATCGGTGGACATGTATTTTATTAAAAAAGGAAGTCTGTTGTGTCAGGGTTGACACAGCAGACTTTTGGTTTCCTACAATCCTCTCTCATTCAAAATCGCCTGTAGCCTGTCGAATTTATCCCTGTCAATCATGCACAGCAGATAGTCCAATTGGCGCAGTGCAGCAGTCAGCTGCTTGGGCGTAATCAATTCCCGTTCTAAAGCCTCAGCCAATTCGTCCAGGTCCATGACCTTGATGCGGCCGTCAGGGTAGATGATCACGTCTGCCAGCAGGTCCACCACGGTGAGGGTGTTTTCTTCTTCGTTCCATTCAAAATTTACAATATCGCAGTACCAGTACAAAAGCGACCCGTCAGGGCGGTAGAATTTGCTGACCTTTAGGCCTTCCTTTAACAGGTAGCAGGAGCTGCCGTGGTCAAAGGTGGTCTTGGGATTGATGGTCTTCCAGGTGGTCAGGATGAATTCGTCGTTTTGCTCTACGATTACATCATCATCCAGAGGAATGCACTGGTTGGGAATATAACGTTTGCGGTACAGTTTCAAGGATTTGTCAGCTGTCATGATATATTCTCCTTTGCGTATTTTTTAGGTCTTTTCTTAAAATACTACCCCCATGGAAATGGCAAGTCAATTAAAAATTCACAAATTTGTTAAATTCTTCATAGCACATGGTTTTAACTAGACATTTGTGTCAAAAATGGGTATAATCTACTATGTGAGATTGTATCGTTGGAGGACGTGAAAAAACCATGGGAAGACGTGGCAGACGCAACTCAAAATATGACAAAAGCGTATACCGCTCCATGGCTTTGATTACGCAATTTGGTATCAATATGCTGGTGCCCATCGGCATGATGTGTGTGTTGGGTGTCTGGCTGGATAACCGGTTTGGAACATCCTTCTGGACAATATTGCTTTTCTTTGTGGGGGCCATTGCCGGCGGACAGAATGTGTACCGTATGGCGAAAAAGGTCTATGAGGCTGAGAACAAGGAGAATTCAGATGCTGAAAAGATTCAATAGAACCCTCTTGGAGGTGCAGACAGCTATTTTGTTTTGGTCTGTGATGGCTTTGGTAATCGGACTGTTTCTTCCGCTGGGAAGCTGGTCTTTGACCCGGTTGGACTGGTGTCTTGGGATTATCGCAGCAGCGGCCTTCGCCATGGTGTCTATAGTGCATATGTACAGATGTCTGGACAGGGGACTTGACCTGGACGAGAAAAATGCTACAAAGGTAATTACTGCGGGATATCTTATAAGATTTATAGCTTTTGCAGTGGTTGCGATTATAACCACAGTAGCGGAGATTTTGAATCCGCTGATTTTATGTCTGGGATATGTGTTTATTTTGAAAGTAGCGGTTTATTCACAACCGTTTACCCATAAGCTCTACAATAAATTATTTCATGAGACGGATCCTATACCGGAGCCTCTCGTGGAAGAAATAGAGGCTAATAAATAGCTTCAAAATACAATAAGGGAGGTGAGAGTATGGTTCATGGCGTATTGTTATCCGGCTCTGAAGTAGATGTAATGGTGCACGGACTTGTGCCCTACAACTTCTTCGGACATGAGGTCTGGATAACAACAACACATGTCAGTCTGCTGTTGGTGGTTCTGATTTTATGCGGATTTGCAATGGCGGCAGGACGAGCCATGAAAAGGGGCACGGAGGTCCCGGGTGGTTTTCAAAATGTAGTAGAACTCATCGTAGAGTTGCTGGATGGTATGACCAAGTCAACCATGGGTAAGAATGCTACTAAGTTCCGCAATTACATCGGAACGGTATTTATTTTTATTTTGTTCAGCAATTTCTCTGGTCTATTGGGTTTGAGACCTCCCACAGCTGATTACGGCGTTACTTTTCCGTTAGGTGTTATGACGTTTCTCATAGTACGTTTTAATGAGTTTAAGCACCACTCCATCAAGGATATCTGGGCGGATAAGTGTTCACCGTTACCACCGTGGCTGCCGATTTGGTTGCCTATTAACTTGATAGGTGACATTGCAGTACCCATATCTTTGTCATTGCGTCTGTTTGCAAATATTTTGTCGGGCACGATTATGATGGCATTGGTTTACGGTCTGTTGGGTGTGATTGCAACGGCATGGCCCGCAGCACTGCATGTTTACTTTGATTTGTTCTCAGGAGCAATTCAGACTTATGTATTCTGTATGCTGACAATGACCTACATCAGCAATGCAATTGGTGATGAGGCCTAAAATTTATAAAAAGTCTAGGAGGAAAATAAAATGAATTTTGATGAAAACTTTATCTTGGGATGTTCTGCAATTGGTGCAGGTTTGGCGGTTATCGCCGGTATCGGACCCGGTGTAGGCCAGGGTATTGCAGCAGGTCATGCTGCAAGTGCAGTAGGACGTAACCCCGGTGCGAAGTCTGATGTTACTTCCACTATGTTGCTTGGTCAGGCAGTTGCAGAGACCACCGGTTTGTATGGTCTGTTGATTGCAATTCTGTTATTGTTCGTAAAGCCTCTGTTACCATAAGATACGGTATCTAAACTACCGGAAAGGAGGCTTAAAATGATACTATTAACCGCAGGACAGACATATGAGAGAATGTTTGGTATTGACTGGCAGCTTTTGGCCGATGCCACTCTGACTCTTATAGCAGTCTTTGTACTGTTAGCCGTAATGAGCTACTTCCTGTTTAATCCCGCCCGTAAGATGTTATCTGACCGTCAGGCCAAGATTAAGGGCGAACTGGATGATGCACAGGCCAATATGGAGGAGGCTAACCGCTTGCGTGAGGAGTACGAGGCCAAGCTTCGTGACGTGGACAAGGAAGTGGAAAGCATCTTAAGTGATGCCCGTAAGAGAGCACTTGCCAACGAGAACCAGATCATTGCGCAGGCCAGAGAAGAAGCAGCTCGCATTATGGAGAGAGCCCGCGTAGAAGCTGAGCTTGAGAAGAAAAAGGTGTCTGACGAGGTGAAGACGGAGATTATCTCCGTGGCTTCCCTGATGGCAGGCAAGGTTGTGGCTGCATCTATTGACACCAAGGTTCAGAAACAGTTAATCGACGAGACTCTGAAGGAAATGGGTAAGGATACATGGCTAAATTAGTTTCTAAGACATATGGAGAAGCGTTGTTTGAAATTGCCATGGAAGCCGGAACCGGCGCAGCGGACAAGGCGGATGAACTGCTTTTGCAGGTGCAGCAGGTGAAAGCCATCTTGAAGCAGAATCCCGAGTTTGACAAGCTGATGATGCATCCCGGCATTCCCAAGGCAGATAAGCTTACTGCAATGGAGAATGTGTTTAAGGGCAGAGTGAGTGACGAGCTTACCGGTCTGATGCAGATTGTGGTTCAGAAGGAGCGTTACAGCGAGCTTACTGAGATTTTTGACTACTTCATCGCAAGAGTGAAGGAGGCAAAGGGAATCGGTGTGGCTCACATTACTTCCGCAGTACCCCTGACCCAGGAGCAGAAGACGGCTACAGTGGCAAAGCTTTTGGAGACTACCAAATATAAAAGCATCGAATCTAATTTTAAAGTAGATGAGGCGCTGATAGGCGGTATGGTGATCCGAATAAATGACAGAGTTGTGGACAGCAGTGTTCGCAGCAAATTAAACGATTTGACAAGACAATTATTACAGATTCAGCTTGGTTAAGCTGAAGGAAAGGTGCTACAGAACATGAATTTGAAACCGGAAGAGATTAGCTCAGTAATTAAAGAGCAGATTCAGAGATATGCTTCCGCACTGGACGTGTCTGATGTGGGAACGGTTATTCAGGTTGCTGACGGTATTGCCCGTGTACATGGTCTGGAGAATGCCATGCAGGGAGAGCTTTTGGAGTTCCCCGGCGAGATTTACGGCATGGTGCTGAACCTGGAGGAGGACAATGTAGGTGCAGTTCTTCTTGGTAATGCACGTAACATCAACGAGGGCGATATTGTTAAGACCACCGGCCGAGTGGTTGAGGTTCCCGTAGGTGATGCGCTTTTGGGACGTGTTGTGAATGCGTTGGGCCAGCCCATCGATGGCAAGGGTCCTGTGCAGACTGACAAGTTCCGTCAGATTGAGCGTGTGGCAAGCGGCGTTATCACCCGAAAGAGTGTGGATACTCCTTTGCAGACCGGTATCAAGGCAATCGACGCCATGGTACCCATCGGAAGAGGTCAGCGTGAGCTTATCATTGGAGACCGTCAGACTGGTAAGACGGCTATCGCTATCGATACCATCATCAACCAGAAGGGTCAGAATGTTAAATGTGTTTATGTTGCAATCGGTCAGAAGGCTTCTACCGTTGCAAATATTGTGAAGACTTTGGAGGAGTTCGGTGCAATGAGTTATACCACTATCGTGGTATCCACTGCAAGTGACCTGGCTCCCCTGCAGTATATTGCTCCCTACTCCGGCTGTGCAATCGGTGAGGAGTGGATGGAGAACGGAGAGGATGTACTTGTTGTTTACGATGACTTGAGTAAGCATGCGACTGCTTATCGTACACTCTCCTTGCTGCTTCGTCGTCCCCCCGGACGTGAGGCTTATCCCGGTGATGTATTCTATCTGCATTCCAGACTTTTGGAGCGTGCAGCCAGAATGAATGAGGAGTACGGCGGAGGTTCCCTTACCGCACTGCCCATCATCGAGACCCAGGCAGGCGATGTATCCGCATACATTCCTACCAATGTTATTTCCATCACGGACGGCCAGATTTATCTGGAGACCGAGATGTTTAACGCAGGTTTCCGTCCTGCTGTAAATGCGGGCCTTTCCGTATCACGAGTAGGTGGTTCTGCGCAGATTAAGGCAATGAAAAAGATTGCTGCTCCCATCCGTACAGAGCTGGCACAGTACAGAGAGCTTGCTTCCTTTGCACAGTTTGGTTCCGAGCTGGATGCAGATACCAAGGAGAAGCTGGCACAGGGTGAGCGTATCAAGGAAGTGCTCAAGCAGCCTCAGTACAAGCCCATGCCCGTACAGTATCAGGTTATCATTATTTTTGCGGTAACCCGTAAGTACCTGTTGGATGTGGCAGTAGATGATATTACACGTTTTGAAACGGAATTCTTCGAGTTTTTGGATACCAAGTATCCCGAGGTGCCCGGCAACATCGCAGCTGAGAAGGTAATCTCTGATGAGACAGAAGCGAAGCTGATCAAGGCAATCGAAGAGTTTAAGTAGGGATTCAATAAATAATCCCGTTGCCGAAGAAACGGCAGATAGGAGTATTTTATGGCATCAATGCGTGATATAAAGCGCCGTCGTGCAAGTATTCAGGGAACTCAGCAGATTACGAAGGCCATGAAACTGGTATCAACGGTTAAGCTGCAGCGTGCCAAAGCAAATGCAGAGCGTACCAAGGTGTATTTTGACTGCATGTACGAGACGGTTAACAGTATTCTGGCCCGTGTGGGTAGTATCAATCACCGTTATTTAAGCG
>JAZQFO010000125.1:0-2947 GCA_045539535.1 Acetatifactor sp. | reverse complement strand
GCCGTTGGCGCTTCTTCGGGATACAAATTCATACAAGCCAGCAGAAAAAATTGCTTACAAGTAATCTCTTCGTAAAAGGAATCCCCCACCGCCTGCAGCCTGTTATGAAATGCAAAAAATAAGCCAAACAAGGCATATTTGTGATCTATCATCTGCAATACTTCTGCAGCGTTCATGATACACCTCCTAATTGTGCAATATATTGCCTTTTCTAATATGATAGCAGTATTTATTATTAATGTCAAGCTTCTTAGATATAAAATAACCATTACAGAGAATTCAATCTCCGTAATGGCTATTTGTCTTTTGTTCTACTTATTTATCGGTGCGGACCAGTACTTCTGGTTATATATATCCGTGAACAAATAAGTCATCTTAGCTGCATCCTGATCTACATAGACGTCACTGATTACCAATTCGTCGTCTACCACCAGTTGTTCTCCCAGCATATAACTATCAAGATATTCTCCCTCATAGCTGTAGTAGTCACAGATAAAGTCAATCACATCTCCTGCCTTAACAGCATCCATGGTTTTGGCAACAGTTGTCGTCTCTCCATCTACATAAACTCTTCTTACTCCCACAACACTGCCATGGGGATTCGTATTGGTAAACTCGGTAACCAATTCTGCACGTTCTCCATTGTAAAGAACAGGAATACGTCCTGTAATACTATAGTTTTCGCCATCATCCACCGTTGACTCATGATAATATGCTACCGGTTGCTCATTGATTGCTATCCAGGTCATCTCCTTGGGGGCAAGAAGATTGCCGTTTTCGTCAAACTCATATACATTGTCCGTTCCAAGGTCAATATAACCTTCTCCATCGTCAAAAAACATATTGGCATGCAGTGTCTGTACCAGCGCCCACTGACTTTCCGGCAATGCAATTACATCTCCGCTTGCAGTAGCTTCCCAAACCAACTGACTGCCATCAAAAGAGTTCTCTACCAGATACTCGGTCATCTCCTCTTCATTCAAAGCACGCCCGCTTAAAAAGCCCATATTATCAGAAGACAAACCGGAAATATTGCTTACGCCTTCCATCAAAAAGCTTCCCAGCATCTGAGACAACATATCACTACTGCCATAGGAACTGCCGCTACTACCTGTTCCCAGCATCTCCATCAAAGAAGGCAGTGGCGATGTGGTTCCACCACTAGCCGCCTGTCCGCAAACCTCCGTACTTGCAAATGCCTGAATACAACGGGCATATTCTTCATCCATGCCAATCAGCTCATAGGTCTCCACTGCATCGTCCACCATGCTGGCTTTCCTAAACGGGAAATAAATAGACAAGCCATAGGCATTGGTCATATTGGAGGATGTGCGATTGTATTTTACAACACTAAGTATTGCATCCTTCAGCGCTTCACCTTCTTCGGACTGCATATTTTTAGCCAAGTGTACCAAATCAACCTGGTCGGTTTTGCTGGAAGAACCAAACTCTCTGGTATCACTTCTGGCATGGGATACCTGTGCATATTCTTCGTTTTGAATCAAATTGTATGTATCCTTTGAGAAGTTTGCCAAAGCCTCTGGAATGAGTGCCTGTGCTTCTGCCAAGTCTACAATGGAAAGAGTTGTAGCACTTCCCGGGCATTTCTTTGCACAGGTTTCTATAAAATCATCAATAATGGTTTTGCCGATTTTCAAAGTGGACATGGATGGATTCTCTGACCACTCAGTCAGCCAGTCTGTATAATACCAACCGATACCGGGCTCTACTTCCTCACTGGCAATCATATAATCCGCATGTTTTGTAAGCATAAGCGCATTCTCTGTTGTTGACATCAGGCACGCATCAAAACCTACAAAATCAAATTTCACGCCACCCGCACTGAGTGCTTCATCTATTTCAGCCAGACTCATGGAACCACTTGATGCAAATTTTTCATCATAACCGTATCCGCTTACAGAACCGCCGCCGTGATCCCAGAAAATCAATGCATTACGATTGGCAGGATAGTTTTTCGAACAATATTTGATAAAGGACGATAATGTATCAGGGTCTGTCATCGGCAGCTTGCCCACATTATCATCCAAGCATACCATACCCTCGTCCTTTACCTGCCAAATCTGATTGGTTTTGTTGCTGAGTACATTATTGTTCCACTTCTTACATCCGCCGGTATACACAATCAGATTGATATTCTCACCGATATAAGCATTCTGCATTTCCTGCAAATCCAAGGTTGCCATGCTGTTGCGGGACTCCAAATCAGTACCGCACATATAAATCATAAGGGTAACTTCATCATTTTTATTGCCAAGTACCTCTGTATATTTATCCCGTGCCTCTTTTGCCACAGAAGTATTCAATGAGCCTTCATTGCTTCCATCATCCCAGCCGCTTGAAACACTTCCGCCACCCAGACCACTTAACAATTCACTCAGATTGATGCTATTACCTGTAGTGCTTTGGGTCGTTGTCTGATAACTGTCTGAGCTGTACGAATCATCGGCCCCGCCGGAAAGCATACTACCGATTCCTCCGCCACCGCCAAGCAACAATATCAGCAACAGAATAATAATTTTGCCGAAGCCCCCTGAGGAACCGCCGCCTCTCACATTGCGGGTGCTGCGTCCCTGAGGCTTTCCTGATGAATTTGTGGTTGAAGGCGCCGGCATTCCCACCGGCCCTGTTCCTAATCCTGCGCCACGGCGCTTAATGTCTTTTCCCTGGCCCGTTATATTTTTTTCACGTCCACGCGGTCTTTTGTTTGCCATATATAATCTCCTATGTTCTATAACATTTTTATCAGTATAACACATTTTTACAAAATATCCCATACTACATTTCATTTAACAAAAACGCCATATATAGTGGGAGGGTAAGAATCTGATTTTCATTACCGATTGTAGATTTTACTTCTGCCAATGTACATTGACCTTTATATCCATATAGCTTGCCCTGCAAAACATCGTGCTGTGTACAATCCTCC
>JAZQFO010000124.1:0-2688 GCA_045539535.1 Acetatifactor sp. | reverse complement strand
CCTATTTATATTGAGGGTATCACTGAGAATAAAAAGATTACCATTAATATCTATGGTAAGGAAACCCGTGCCGAGAACCGTACCGTGGAGTACAAGAGTGAGGTATTGGAAGTGATTCGTCCTACCTCTGATGCAATCTATGCTGATCCCGGTCAGCCCATCGGTTATATTGTGACGGAGAGTGCCCACACAGGCTACAAGGCCCGTCTGTGGAAAATTGTAAAGGAAAACGGTGTGGAGGTCAGCCGCGAGCAGATTAACAGCAGTAACTACCGCGTTTCTCCCAGAAGCGCTACCGTAGGTACCGCCACCGCTGATCCCAATGCATACAATGAAATTATGGCGGCCATTGGCACCAATAACATTGATCATGTAAGAAATGTAATCGGTATTCTTACCGCTCCTCCGGCCCCCGTAGTAGAGGAGTAACGAAACATACAGGAGTAGTCCATGAAAATCGGCAAAGTATCGCAGAACCCTTTAAAGCGTTCTATATTGCAACAGATTAAAACGAAACAGGAAAATGTATTGGTTGGCGCAGGTCTAGGGGAAGACTGCGCCATTTTTTCGTTTGAAAAGGGTGTTTGCCGGGGAGAAAATGACAAGCATGTCATGATTTCCAATGTTTTAGAGGGTACCGGCTCTGTGGATTTTCTGCTGACAGAAGGGATGAACCGCTTGGTTGTAAAAGGTGCAAAGCCCATTGCTGCAGGGTTGCAGATACTGTTGCCAAAGGATTGTGAGGAAGAAGTACTAAAGGGAATTGTGGCAGAGGCAGAAGGCTTCTGCAGTCAGTGGAAGATACAGCTTGCCCAGGCAGCCTCCAGAGTAAGTGCGGCAGTGAATGCACCAATTATGACAGCGGTGTCATATGGGATTGCCGAATCCGGTGAAGATTATCATACCGTAAAGGCTGCGGCTCCCGGACAGGATATTGTAGTAAGCAAGTGGATTGGTTTAAGAGGCAGTGTTCTTTTGACCAAAACCTACAGGGAAGATATTTTGAAACGTTATCCCAGGTGGATATGTGATGAGGCGGAAGGTTTTACGCAGTATTTGTCTGTGGCAAGGGAGGCTGCAGCTGCGATAAAGTCCGGCGTGTGTGCAATTTTGAATGTTTCTGAGGGCGGAATCTTATCCTCTCTCTGGGAGCTGGCAGAAGGCGCAGGTGTCGGACTGACCATAGACTTAAAGAAGCTGCCTATCCGGCAGGAAACAGTGGAAATCTGTAATCATTTAAATGTAAATCCCTATGAGCTTTGGGCGGGAGGGTGTCTTTTGATGACTGCCGCAGATGGCCAGGGGCTTGTGGATGCGCTGGCGGCGGAAGGGATTCCTGCGGTAATTGTGGGCAGAACTACAGACAGTAATGACAGACTGATTCTAAACGAGGATGAGGTGCGCTATTTAGATCGTCCCCATCCGGACAGTCTTTATGAGAAAATAGCAGATTAGAATTATACAACATTTTAAGGAGGAGCACATAATGAGAGAAGAATTATTGGGACTGATTGAAAAAAACAGCCGTGTTGATTTAAAGGAGCTGGCGGTAATGCTGGGCGTGGATGAAATTGCCGTTGCCAACGAGCTGGCAGCCATGGAGGCCGAGGGTATTATCTGCGGCTATCATACCTTGATTAACTGGGATAATACCACCGTTGATAAAGTAACCGCTTTGATTGAGGTGTCTGTAACTCCTCAGACCGGTCAGGGTTTTGATACCATTGCAGAGAAGATTTATAAGTATCCTGAGGTTTACAGTGTATATTTGATTTCCGGTAAGTATGATTTGATGGTAATTCTTGAGGGCAAGAGCCTGCGCGAGGTTTCCAGCTTTGTATCTGAAAAGCTTTCCGGATTGGATGCAGTCTTAAGCACTGCAACCCATTTCATCTTGAAGAAGTACAAGGATCACGGTACTGTATTCAAGACCAAATCCGACGATGAAAGAGAGATGATCACTCCATGAGAAACCCTTTAGCAGATAAAGTAGTAGAGATTAAGCCCTCCGGTATCCGTAAGTTTTTTGATATTGTAAGCGAGATGAAGGATGCTATTTCCTTGGGTGTGGGCGAGCCTGATTTTGATACGCCCTGGCATGTGAGAGCAGAGGGTATCCATTCCCTGGAGAAGGGCAAGACCTTCTATACCTCCAACTCCGGTTTGATGGAGCTTCGCCGGGAGATTTGTAATTATATGAAGAGAAGACTGGGTGTCAGCTATGATCCTGCCAAGGAGGTGCTGATTACCGTGGGTGGCTCAGAGGCTATTGATATCGGCCTGCGCGCCATGTTAAATCCCGGGGAAGAGGTGTTGATTCCTCAGCCCAGCTATGTATCCTACGAGCCTTGTACCGTGTTGGCAGGTGGTACTCCTGTGATTATCAATTTGAAGGCAGAGAATGAATTTCGTCTGACCGCACAGGAGTTGGAAGAGGCTATTACCGACAAGACCAAGGTTTTGATATTGCCTTTTCCTAACAATCCTACCGGTGCCATCATGGAGCGTGAGGATTTGGAGGCAATTGCGGAAGTAATTATTAAACATGACATATTTGTCATGTCAGACGAAATTTATTCTGAACTTACATACAAGGGTGAGCATGTGTCTATCGCCAGTCTGCCCGGCATGCAGGAGAGAACCATTGTTATCAACGGATTTTCCAAGTCCTACGCCATGACCGGCTGG
>JAZQFO010000123.1:0-22684 GCA_045539535.1 Acetatifactor sp. | reverse complement strand
GAAACATCTGCTGCCGCAAAGATAATCTCTGCATTGGATACATTGTAGTTCTCGATGAATACAACCTTCAGCTTTCCATTGATGGAATCATCATTATTTACCACATCAGCAACTGCATTAATCAGCTTAATAGTCAACTTTGCGTTGCGGTAGCCTGCTGCCGCCTTAGCACCAAAGATAAAGGTTCTGGGATAGAACTCCATCTCGGGATGCTCCTTGATAGTATTGTAAAGATACATTACATGCAAAATATTCAGCATCTGTCTCTTGTACTCATGGAGACGTTTTACCTGCACATCAAAGATGGAACGGGGGTCAACCTCAATACCATTGTGCTCCAGAATATATTTCGCAAGACGAACCTTATTCTGGTACTTAATATTCATGAACTCCTGCTGTGCCTTTTTATCGTCTGCATAAACTTTCAAACGGCTAATCTGAGGCAAATCTGTAATCCACTCACTGCCAACCTTGTCAGTAACCCAATCTGCCAACAAGGGGTTGCCGTGAAGAAGGAATCTTCTCTGGGTAATACTATTGGTCTTGTTGTTGAAACGCTCAGGATACATCTCGTAGAAATCACGAAGCTCCTGCTTTTTCAAAATCTCGGTATGCAGTCTTGCCACACCGTTTACGGAATAGCCTGCAACGATAGCCATGTGAGCCATCTTCACCTGTCCGTCATAGATAATCGCCATCTTGCGAATCTTGTCCTGAACATTTACGCCGGGCTGACCGTTGTACTTGTTCTCGATATCAATGATGAAACGACGGTTAATCTCTTCCACAATCTGATATACTCTGGGAAGCAGACGGGAGAACAGCTCGATAGGCCACTTCTCCAATGCCTCAGCCATAATGGTATGGTTGGTATATGCACAAGTCTTAGTGGTAACCTCCCACGCCTCATCCCAGGTCAGATAATGCTCATCCATAAGGATTCTCATCAGCTCTGCAATTGCCACAGTAGGGTGGGTATCGTTCAGCTGGAACGTAACTTTCTCGTGGAACTTGCGGATATCGTCATGTTTTCTCATGTACTTATCCACTGCCTCCTGAACGGATGCAGAGATAAAGAAGTACTGCTGTTTCAGACGAAGCTCCTTACCTGCGTAATGGTTATCGTTGGGATAAAGCACTTCACAGATATTTCTTGCCAGGTTAGCCTGCTCTACTGCCTTCTGGTACTCACCTTTATCAAAGGAATCCAACTGGAAACACTCAATAGGCTCCGCATCCCAGATACGCAAGGTATTTACAATGTTATTGCCATAGCCCACAATAGGCAGATCAAAGGGCACCGCACGAACGGACTGATATCCCTCCTGACTGAATACGTTACGACCATTCTCATCCACACGAACAGATACATAACCGCCGAATTTTACAATCTTCGCATACTCAGGTCTGCGAAGCTCGAAAGGATTGCCATCCTTCAACCAGTTGTCAGGTACCTCCACCTGATAACCGTCACGAATTTCCTGCTTGAACATACCATAGCGATAACGGATACCGCAGCCATATGCGGGATAACCCAAAGTTGCAAGGGAATCCAGAAAACATGCTGCCAGACGTCCCAAACCACCGTTACCCAATGCTGCATCGGGCTCCTGATCCTCAACCAGATTCAGGTTGATGCCCAGCTCATCTAAAGCTTCCTTAGCGGGCTTGTAAGCCTGCATATTAATCATATTATTACCCAGTGCACGACCCATAAGAAACTCCATGGACATGTAGTAAACCATCTTGGGGTCTTCCTTCTCATATGCCTTCTGGGTCTCCATCCAGTTGTCCACGATCTGGTCCTTCATAGCCAGTGCAACTGCCTGGAAAATCTGCTGGGGAGTAGCCTCCTCCATGTTCTTGCGATATAAAGTTTTCACGTTGTAAAGGACACTTCTCTTAAAAAGCTCCTTATCAAACATTTGCGCCGCTTTCTTTTTCGTTGTTGTTGTCTTTGTTGTAGCCATCAGATTGCGATCTCCTTTCGCGTTCTAGCCAGCTTCTTTATTCAGCAGCTGCTTAAATCTACTGCCGCCCAAGTTCCTGCTGACAGGGTATATTATACCAAATAATAGCATGGATTCCAACTGTTTTTTTGCGTTTTTGTTATTTTTTTATCAATTTCTTCGTACTCTTGTTTTGTAAATATACGTTTCGTTTGATCTCTTAATCAATAGAAAAAAATATTTGCAAGGCACATTATGTACCATCTTATGCTTTTCCCGGCTTGCGGGTCTATACAAAAAAATTGCTGTGCGAGACCCGAAATCACTCATATTTTCTCCGAAACCCCGTGTAGAACAAACTCTCCCGGGTCTATGTAAGAAAAAGTGCACCCCAGACCCGACACAGCCCAAACTTCCGGGTCTCAGAGAGTAATTTTTCTATATAGACCCGAGAACCGGCTAAATCATCCCAAATTCCAATGAATTTTCATTATTTTCGGGTCTCAGAATATAAAAATTTTGTATAGACCCGACCAGCCGTTTATAGTCACAAAAATTGATTTTTCTCTTCACAATCCCATCTAAATATGTTTTAATAAATTCACCTCTCCCAAATTCGTCCCTACCAATCTATTGCAAATCTCATAATCATCTTTTGAAAGGAGGCATTTTTATCTTATACGAACAACTACTATCTGAAGAAACACAACTCAAACAAAGAATTGAAAACATTCGAAACAAGCTAATCGCCATGCCAGAGGGTAAACTAATTTGCGCCAAAAACACCCCCGGGTACAAATGGTATCAAAGTAATGGTCACACCAAAGTCTATATTCCCAAAGAAAGCCGTCGTCTGGCCGAGCAGTTAGCCATCAAGAAATATTATTCTCTCATGTTAAAGGATTTAGAAAACGAACTCCTTGCAATTCAGTTTTATCTCAGACATCGCTCCCCTGTATCCAAAGCAGAGCAACTGCTCACTTCCCCTGAATATCAAAATTTATTGGCACCGCATTTCACTCCCCAATCTCCCGATTTAATCGAATGGATGAATGCCCCCTACGAACGCAATCCTCTACATCCTGAGCAATGTATTCACAAAAGTATTTCCGGCAATCTGTTGCGTTCCAAATCAGAAGCAATGATCGATATGTTTTTGCATCTTAACAAAATCCCTTTTCGGTATGAATGTGCCTTATCCCTAGGCGAAACCACCCTTTATCCCGACTTCACCATTTGTCATCCCCATACCAGGCAGATATACTACTGGGAACATTTCGGCTTAATGGACTCCCCCTTATACGCCCAAAATACCTATACCAAATTACAACTCTACACCTCCCACAACATCATTCCTACCATTCAACTCATTGCTACCTATGAGACCAAAGAGCATCCTCTCAATCCAAAAGTTATAGAAAACACCATCGAACAATACTTCTTGTAACCATTTATCTTCCCCCAACAAAAGTTAATGCAGAATCTTATTGACCTTACAATTCTTTTATTCTAATATAAAAATAATAAATGTATGGAAGCGTTTACATAACTATGGGAGGAAGCAAATGGCTAAGAAAAACAAAAAATCCGGCATTCGAATAGAGGCCGGAACAGGTATATTATACTACAGCATCTATATCGCTCTCATTGCTGCCGGAGCTGCAATGATTTATTTTTTGGGCTTTCCCTTCGTGGATTCTCAAAACTACTACATGATTATCTGCGGCGTCATATTGATTCTGTTAGGGCTAATCTTTTTAACCGCAGGAAAGATACCGGATATCGTATCCACATTCCTTGCAGCCTTCCTATTGATTGCAATAGGAATTCTACATCCGGTTACATTATTTTTGGCTGCATGCGGTGTCTATATCATCGTGGACAAAATCCTGATTCTCACCGGTCATCAGGATGTGGCGGAACACATGGGCGATAAAATCAATTCCTTTTTTAGGAAAGTATTTGCCAGAAAATTGGAGGAACATCCTGATCTCATGAATCAGGAAACCCGAAATAAGTCTATGGGCATTAAAAAGGTAAATGACATGACCCACAAGCAACCGCCCGTAACAGCTACTCAAGACACAAAAGCACCTGCGGCAGCTGCTTTTATTGATACGCAAGCCACCACAGGTGATATGTCTGAAGCGATAGCAACACAGGATGTAATCCCTGAAGCTCCCGTTATCATAGAACCAGACCGTGCCGCCTCCGAAGCCATGGCCAAACCAGACGCCGGTGAATTTATCACCAACTTTGTTGCCGGCTTTATCTTTGGCGTAGGCGGATTGATGATGCTTCTACCCGGTATATTATTCGGGATTGCCTCAAAATCCATTATTGTATTGTTGCCACCACTTTTAGTGGGGGGCATTCTGCTTGGAGTGGGCATCTGGCAAATTGCGAAAGGAATTCTTTGTGTTAAGAAATACACACGTAAAATTTAAATAAACCTACAACAAACCGGGCTACATATCATAAGATAAGCAGCCCGGCTTTTTCATTCTATTTACACTCTTTCAATAGCAATGGTCACATTCTCACCATTGACATCCCATTCCTTAACCACAGCAAACTCCTTGCCGCTTGTAAGCTCATCTGCCAATACCTTGCCGGTGATGGCATCAGCATTCTTCTGCGCAATGTCAGAAAGCTTGTCATTGCCATTCAAGGACACACGGATATGATCCATAACCTCGAAATCAGCTTCCTTACGCATGGTCTGAATCTTGCTGATGATTTCGTATACGAAACCTTCCTCAATCAGCTCCTCGGTCAGGTTGGTATCCAGTACTACCGTTACACCGTGATCCTCAGAGGATACATAGCCCTCCTTCTGGGTCATCTCGATGAGCAGGTCATCCTTGGTAAGCTCTACAGCCACACCATCCACATCGAAGCGAAGTGCACCGTTTGCATTCAAATCATCCATGGCAGCATTGCCGTCCAGAGAAGCCAAAGTCTTCTGAATACCACCCAGCTGCTTACCATACTTAGGTCCTACGGTACGAAGCTGAGGCTTGAATGCGTAAGAGGTAAAGTCTCTTACATCATCTGCAAATACCACTTCCTTCACATTCAGCTCATCCTTGATGATATCGGTGTAGAAGGTATCCAAGGTAAAGTCAGCCTTGATATACATACGGCTGATGGGCTGACGGTTCTTGATTGCTGCATCGTTACGGCAAGCACGACCCATAACGACTGCATCCAGCACCTGCTCCATGTTTTCCTCAAGAGCCTTATCGATGTAAGACTGCTCAACCACAGGATAGTCACACAGATGAATACTCTCAGGTGCATTTGCATCAATGCTTCTTACCAAGTTCTGATAGATATCCTCCGTCATGAAGGGAACCATGGGTGCTGCTGCCTTGGAAATGGTCACCAGTGCAGTGTACAGAGTCATGTAAGCATTAATCTTATCCTGCTCCATACCCTTCGCCCAGAATCTCTCACGGCTTCTTCTTACATACCAGTTACTCATCTCATCCACGAAGTCCTGCAAAGCCTTGCCGGCCTCAGGAATTCTGTATTTATCCAGATTCTCATCTACCTCTGCCACTACGGAGTTGAGCTTTGACAAAAGCCACTTATCCATAACGGGAAGCTTATCGTACTCCAAGGTATACTTAGTTGCATCAAATCCGTCGATATTAGCGTACAGCACAAAGAATGCATAGGTGTTCCACAAAGTACCCATGAACTTACGCTGTCCTTCCATAACTGCCTTGCCGGAGAAACGCTTAGGAAGCCAAGGGGCGGAACTGGTATAGAAATACCATCTGATAGCATCTGCACCAAACTCCTCCAGTGCATCGAAGGGATCTACTGCATTACCCTTACTCTTACTCATCTTCTGACCGTTCTCATCCTGTACATGTCCCAGAACAATTACGTTCTCATAGGGAGCCTTGTTAAAGAGCAAGGTGGACTCTGCCAGCAGAGAGTAGAACCAACCTCTGGTCTGATCCACTGCCTCAGAAATAAACTGGGCAGGGAACTGCGCCTCAAATACTTCTTTATTCTCAAAAGGATAGTGATGCTGTGCAAAAGGCATTGCGCCGGAGTCAAACCAGCAGTCGATAACCTCAGGCACACGCTTCATCTGCTTGCCACACTCAGGACAGGTAATGGTAATCTCATCAATGTAAGGACGATGGAATTCTACAGTCTTAGCAGCTTCGTTGCCACTCATCTGGTAAAGCTCTTCACGACTTCCGATGGAATGCATATGTCCGCACTCACACTCCCAGATGTTAAGGGGAGTACCCCAGTAACGGTTACGGGAAATACCCCAGTCCTGGATATTCTCAAGCCAGTCACCAAAACGTCCCTTACCGATGCTCTCGGGAATCCAGTTGATGGTGTTGTTATTGCGGATCAAATCCTCCTTCACTGCAGTCATCTTGATGAACCAGCTCTCACGAGCGTAGTAAATCAGAGGAGTGTCACATCTCCAGCAGTGAGGATAGCTATGTTCAAACTTAGGTGCGTCAAAGAGCAGTCCCTTCTTCTCCAGATCGGTAAGCACCATAGGATCTGCCTTCTTGCAGAATACGCCTGCATAATCTGTCTCTGCAGTCATCTCACCCTTGCCGTCAACAAACTGTACAAAAGGCAGGTCATACTTACGTCCTACATTGGCATCATCTTCACCGAATGCAGGTGCAATATGTACCACACCGGTACCATCTGACAAGGTTACGTATGTATCACAAGTTACATAGAACGCCTTCTTGCGCTGCTTTTCGCAGGTCTCATTTGCCCAAGGGAATAAAGGCTCATACTCCTTGTACTCCAAATCCTTACCCACATATTTCTCAAGCACCTCATATGCGGCTACGCCGTTTTCTGCATCTCCCAGCTTGCCAAGTACGGTATCAAGCAGTGCCTCAGCCATGTAATAGGTATTGCCGTCTGCAGCTTTTACCTTGGCATAGGACTCGTCAGGGTTTACGCAGAGTGCTACGTTGGAAGGCAAAGTCCAAGGTGTGGTGGTCCATGCCAGAATATATGCATCCTCACCGGCTACCTTAAAGCGAGCCACAGCGGAACGTTCCTTTACATCCTTATAGCCCTGAGCAACCTCATGGCTGGACAAAGGGGTACCACAACGAGGACAGTAGGGCACAATCTTAAAGCCCTTGTACAAAAGTCCCTTGTCCCAGATGGTCTTCAGCGCCCACCACTCAGACTCGATAAAATTGTCATCATAGGTTACATAAGGATCATCCATGTCTGCCCAGAAACCAACGGTGCCGGAGAAATCCTCCCACATTCCCTTGTACTTCCAAACACTTTCCTTACACTTGGTGATAAAGGGATCCAGACCATACTCCTCAATCTGCTCCTTACCATCCAGACCAAGAAGCTTCTCAACCTCCAGCTCAACGGGAAGTCCGTGAGTATCCCAGCCTGCCTTACGGGGCACCATATAACCCTTCATGGTACGATATCTGGGAATCATATCCTTAATGGTACGAGCCTACACGTGGCCGATGTGGGGCTTACCGTTTGCAGTAGGCGGACCGTCATAGAAGGTATAGGTCTCTCCTTCCTTGCGGTGCTCCATACTCTTTTTGAAAATATCATTGTCGTTCCAGAACTTTAAGACTTCTTTTTCACGGTCTACAAAGTTCATGCTGGCAGATACCTGTTTGTACATGTTATTCATCCTTTCTTTTACATTTACACTACATTAATGAAGGCTCCGTCCTGTAATAGGACGAAGCCTTTATGTGCATCGTTAACCACCTGTTACAACATACTTCCCCGTAGGGAGTGATATGGCTCCCTATAACGGAGGGATTCCGGTCAAAACTACTGGCATCGCTGCTTTTGTCCTGACTGCTCAGAAGTGATATTCACTGCTTTCCTACTCACACCGGGCTCACACCATCCCCGGCTCGCTGGGCCTTTCATAAAACAGATACTGTCTTCGTCATCGCATTTATGTGTTCTTATTCAACTTCTTATATAATATATCTGAAAATCCCCAATTGTCAAGGCTTTTGTATACTTGATTTTATCCACCAAAGGAGTATAATTAAAATGGATTTTTATATTATTCTTTCCTCAAAAGGTAAGGGGGACAAATTATGCAATCCAATCGAAAAGGTAAAATTGCACATACACTACAGCCCATCAGCATCATACCACTGATTATTCTGGGTATCTTGATTCTGATTCTGGGTACCAATTTCTTTACAAAGGCCATGCATGATGAAGTAGAACTGGAGCTGACCTATGTGGCCGCCAACACCGTAACCTTGCTGGACACAGCCTATCCCGGCGATTATGAATTACAGGGCAGCACCTACTACAGCCTCTACAAGGGTGGGGAAGACATTACCCATGATTATACTCTGATTGACAAAATCAAGGCCGACACCGGTTTGGACATCACCATTTTCTACGAAAATACACGATTCCAGACCACCATCAAGGATTCTGACGGCAACCGTATTGTGGGCAGTGTAGCTGCTGAGACAATCATTAATGATGTATTGAACACCGGCGAAGCCCGCTTCTACAACAATGCACGTGTGGGCTCCATCACTTATTTTTCTTATTATATGCCTCTGACCAACTCCGATGGCAGTGTGGTGGGCATGCTGTTCGTTGGCAAACCCCGCACAGAGGTTGACAACACCGTTCAGAGCACTCTGTATCCCTTAATGGGTGCCGTACTTTTGACCATTATCGTTATGTCAATCTGTATTTCTCTTTATACCAAAGGACTTGTAAAGGTCCTTTTGAAAATCCGCAACTACGTAACCGCAGTATCTGCCGGCAATCTGGATGCAGAGATTTCAGGTCAGGTTCTGGAACGCAATGATGAGCTGGGACAGATCGGTCTCTCCATTCAGACTATGCACCGCTCCCTGCGTACCATGGTGGACATGGATGCTCTGACCGGGCTTTACAACCGCCGTTGCGCTAACCGTAAGCTGGAACAGGCACTTTCCAAAGCCGCTGAAAATGGCACTCCCCTTTGCCTTGCACTGGGAGACATTGACTTTTTTAAGAAAATCAACGACACCTACGGACATGACTGTGGTGATGTAGTTTTAAAACAGGTTGCCCGCACCCTAAACGAGCATCTGCGCAGGCATGGTTTTGTGGCACGATGGGGCGGCGAGGAATTCCTGATTCTCTTTGAATATGCATCCTTGGATAAGGCGGCTGAAATTTTAGACACCGTACGGGAGGCCATCAGCCAACTGGAAATTCCTTATGACGGCCAGATCGTCCGGTTGACCATGACCATGGGTATCACCGAAAACGACGGTTCCGGCTTGGACAACCTGCTTCGCATTGCAGACAGTATGCTTTATAAAGGCAAAGAAGAAGGCCGAAACCGCATTATTATGAATAAGAAAACCGATATTACAGACAATGTTACAGAATAGGAGAACAATATAAATGGACAGACAAAATCTCACCCTGCTTACAGACCTTTACGAACTTACCATGATGCAGGGCTACTTTAAAAACAAAGACCAAAACGAAACTGTTATTTTTGATGCTTTTTACCGCAGCAACCCTTGCGACGGCGGTTATGCCATCTGCGCAGGCTTAGAGCAGGTAATCCAGTATATCAAAGAATTACACTTTAGCGCAGAGGACATTGCCTACCTGGCTTCCCTGGGCATTTTTGAAAAAGACTTTTTAGATTATCTGAAGGATTTCAAATTCTCCGGAGATATTTATGCCATCCCCGAAGGAACAGTTATGTTCCCCAGAGAACCCATGATTAAGGTAATTGCTCCCATCATGGAAGCCCAGCTGGTAGAGACCGCTATCCTAAACATCATCAACCATCAAAGTCTGATTGCCACCAAGGCCTCCAGAGTCTGCTTTGCAGCCCGGGGTGACGGAATCATGGAGTTCGGACTTCGCCGTGCGCAGGGTCCCGATGCGGGTACCTATGGCGCAAGAGCAGCTATGATCGGTGGTTGCGTAGGCACCAGTAATGTATTGGCGGGACAGCTTTTTGACGTACCTGTAAAGGGAACCCACGCACACAGCTGGATTATGAGTTTCCCTGATGAATATACTGCATTCAAGACCTATGCCGACATGTATCCTTCTGCCTGCATTTTGTTAGTAGATACCTATGACACCTTAAAATCCGGTGTTCCCAATGCCATCCGCGTATTCACCGAAATGCGTGAAGCAGGCATTCCCTTGAGTTTCTACGGCATCCGTCTGGATAGCGGAGACTTGGCATACCTGTCCAAAAAAGCCCGCAAAATGCTGGATGCAGCAGGCTTTACCGATGCAGTGATTTCTGCCTCCAACGATTTGGACGAGTACCTGATTGACAGCTTGAAGGTGCAGGGCGCCACCATCACCTCCTGGGGCGTTGGCACCAACCTGATCACATCCAAGGACAACCCTTCCTTCGGTGGTGTATACAAGCTGGCAGCCATCCAGGACAAGGACGGCAACTTTATCCCCAAGATTAAACTGTCCGAAAACAGCGAAAAGGTTACCAACCCCGGTAACAAGATGATTTACCGAATTTATGAGAAAGAAACCGGCAAGATTAAAGCCGATCTGATCTGCCTGGTAGACGAGGTTTACGATGAGACAAACGACCTGCTTCTCTTCGACCCCAACGAGCCTTGGAAAAAAACCAAATTAAAAGGTGGCACCTATACCATGCGTCCTATCATGGAGCACATCTTCAAACAGGGCGAATGCATCTACACCTCCCCCAAGGTTATGGACATCCGGGCTTACTGCCAGGATGAATTAAATACCCTCTGGGACGAGACCAGACGTCTGGTAAATCCCCACAAGGTATATGTAGACCTGTCCAAAAAGCTCTATGACGTGAAGTTAGAATTACTGGACCAAATGAGCGAGAAGTAAACCGTCGGCGCTTAGTGAGAGGCTTAAAGAAACGACCACGAATTTTATTCGATGGTCGTTTCTTTTAAGCATCGAGCTTAGCGTCCGCTATTGCTCCATCTGACGGCCAAGGAAACCTGCCGCTGACAAAATCAGTTTCTGCTCCACTTCGCCCATTCTGCTTCGGTTATCATTTCCCAGAAGTACTACACTTCCGATAATATCACCCTCACAGATGATGGGTGCCACCGCCTGATGGTAATAATCATTTTCACTGTCTTCACATACAGGGATAAAATTTCTATCCCCTCTTGTGGCCAGAAAAGTCTCTCTGTTATTTACCTTCTCCTCCAGCTGACGGCTGACAGACTTATTCACAAGCTGCTTGTAACCGCCTGCCGCCGCAATAAACTGATCCCTGTCTGCAATCACCGCCGCATGTCCGGACACCTGGGCCAGACTTTCTGCGTACTGTCTGGCAAAAGTAGTCATCTCGCCGATGGGCGAATATTTTTTCAGGATAATCTGACCTTCCCTGTCAGTGTAAATTTCCAGGGGATCGGATTCGCGAATGTGAAGCGTTCTGCGAATCTCCTTGGGGATAACTATACGACCTAAATCATCTATGCGCCTTACTATGCCTGTTGCTTTCATAATTTCTCCTTTCATGGAGAAATAAAAATTCCTCCATTTACAAATTCTAGCGTTTGAAACTAGTATCTGTAAACAGAGGCATTTTATACCTAATTATTTACAAGAGAACCGAAATTTCAAATTCATCCCTTCCGGTATAATTATCTTCATGGCTCGCATAAGCAACACAAATCATATATTCATCCTGCTGTCTCAAATAATAATTGTAGTGTGCTCCGCCAATCAACACAGTCAGCCTTTTATACTCAGACCATCCAAGCCAAATAGTCTCCACGGATGTCTCCACCTGTGGATTTGCCTGCTTATTTTGATTTTGCAGCATTTCAATACATTCATCCACGGTCTTAATACCTCCGTGCACCATGTTCATGTTATCAAACTGTACTACAACAGAAAACTTGTATTCTGAATTATACATGGCAAAATCACGATTTCTTCCCATATAGACTTTTTCCATTTCTTCGAAGGTGAGAATGCCATCTGCCAGCTCCCAGTCAGCTTCTGTCACCGGCACACCTCCGGCTTTTACCTGTTCATAATCAGTACGGTCATCCAGGATAACGCTCCCTTCCTTCACCGGAAAAGCTACCTTGAAAAATTCATTTCGATAAATACCGTCCGTAACAACTCCTCTTTGTGGTTTCATATCATTTTCCTCCCTTTATAGATACTTTTTCTTTACGTATTCTTCCGCACTATAGTAATTCGTGCCAAAACTAGTTACACAAATACTTTTCTCCTTTGTTTGGACATAAAAGGCTTTCGACCCCATCAACCGAACCCGCATTATCTCTTCCTTCGTAAAAGACCATGTTTTGCCAAACAAATCCCGGAAAACTACACCCTCAGGATAAAACACCAACGCAAAATTTCTCATGAATAAAACAATCATCCCGGCTTCCGCAAACATCATCAGCGTAAGCACCGGAAAAAGCATCGCTGTAAAAAAAGCTTCCAGATTTCCTGCATTTGTCAACAAATGTACCGACACCCCCGTTAGCGCCACCCCTAACCCGGCGCACATAGCTGCCAGGAAGCCGAACATAAAACCAACATACCGGCACACAATCAGTTCATCTCTCTCCCACTTCCCCGGAATATCAGGTAACTTGTCCACTTTGAACATGGATGTAAGCAGGATGGCTACGAGAATTGTCAAATCAATTCCGATTATTAACTCCACGGTCCCCTTCGCATTACTTTCCATGTATTCCTTGGCAGTTGCAATTTCCTTGGAGAAATACACTTTTCGCTTTTCTTTTGAATAAAAGTAGTATCCATCAACCGTCTTTTTGACTCTGTAATAATCCAGGCACTTTCTTATATCCTCTTCCTCATAAGCCTCTTCCATTTCGATGTAGGCCCATCTGGGTCCGCTTGGCGTGTCCACTTCCACTACAACAGAATACCGGGTGGATTCAGAGCCATCATTCACCTCAATGGACTCGGTAGATTTTGCCATGGGCGTCCGCTCCTGATACCCAAGCTCCGTCATCTGCGAGAGCGGTCTCCAATGGAATCCCCATATCAACAGCAAAACTACCGCCGATACAAACAAGACGGATATCACCCCTATGATATCTTTTTTATACTTCGCTGCATAGTTTCTCATTACTTTACTTGACCATACAATACAATATTTTCATTGCCCGCAATCTCTTTGTTGGCATCGGCTATGGCCTGCTCAATCTCAGCCACCAACTCATCCCTGTCTAAAGTAGAATTGGATATAAACTGAATACATCTTTTTTCTCTATTCGCTGTCTCGCCATTTGCATAGACCTGCGTATAAGGAACCCATACCGTATAGTACATCAAGTTTATATTCTCAAGCACGGATTCATCCACATACGCCTGCTCCTGTGCCAGTATTTCCTCTCCCTGCATAACCAGATCCACAAAGTGCTCCAAATCCGCTTCATTCTTTAACAATACTTGTATTTCCTTATGACCCATGGCATCTGATTCATACAGTACCATATCCGTATCCTCAAATAATGGCCTGATTTGCGGATAATACATATCCTTTATCTGAATCCAATAGGACACACTAATTACCGGCGTGTAACCTGCCACAGACTGAGGCATGGGTATCATAGGCACATTTGGCGCCGCATATCCCGATGCGGTAAAAGAAAGATCCCTGTCCTTGCACTCAAAATAACAAACCGTACTGGTTTTGCTTTTTTCGGTTTTAATATACTCATATGCTACCGGCACACTATCCGCAACCTCCGCCAAAATCTCCTTCTCACTGGGTATGTAGGAGGACTTGGTAGCGCAGCCCGCCAAGCAGAATACACTTAATAAACATGTTAAAACTAAGAACTTTTTCATTATAATTTCCCTCATATGTATACATTTATTTTGACACATATTTCAGCATACACTTTTATTGGTCATACGTCAAATAAATAAAAGCGAGGCTTGAAGCACCTCGCTTTTATTGTCTCTAAAAAAACGCTTTAATTCTTCTTACTTTTATGAATCGCATCATGAAGCTTGTCAAACAATTCCTTATACCTGATTTCATCTCCCTCAAGTTTCACTACCGTACAGTACAGACTAAGGGGCAGCTCCCGGTTTTCATATACAATAGGCTCTCCGTTATGAGTCAGTATCTTTTCCTTAATGGCGTCCGCATATGCCTGACTCTCACTGCCGGTTACCACAACAAATTCATCACCGCCGATTCGAAACACATAATCCTTATCACCCACCGCATTCTCTACGCGATGCATAGCCTCTATAATGGCCAAGTCGCCGGCCTTCCACGCCACCTCGTTAATACTGTCCATATTTTGTATGTCCGTACACACAAAATAACAACCTCTCCGGGCAATAAACAAATCATACAACTCACTAACATCAATATTCTTACGCATCATATTTTTTGCATCTCCTTCTCCGATTTGTACATAACCTGCGTATCGAGGAAAAAGCTCTGCTGTCTTTTGTTTCTTGCGAAACCGGGAGGGTGTATCATTCCAAACAGATTGGAATGCCCTGGTAAAAGCTTCATTACCGGAATATCCCAAAAGCACCGCCACATCCAACACTGTAAGCTCCCTATGTTCCAACAAAAAACGTCCCGCATAAGTCATTTTCCGTCGCAGCACATAGTCATGCACACTAATACTATTCAAACATTTAAACAGTTTCTCAAGTGAAGACTTGGAGCAATAACAGGCCGCCGCAACCTCTTCCGTCCGGATAGGCTCCGTCAAATGTCCTTCAATATAATCCAATGCCCTCACCAATATTTGGATCTGTTGCATGCAAAATCTCCTTTTCCAATTGGTAAGTTTATTATAACAGTAGATTTCGTCGCTTGCTTGATAATTTGCGTAATATTTTATCAAGGTCCGGCAGAAGAATACCGTTTCTCACCCAAAAAGAAATGGCATTGGGGACGACTTATTTATCTGAAACAAAAAGACATACAATAGATACAGCAGATAATAAAACCTCCATGTACAAATCCAGTGTTTGGAACTGGTATCTGTACATGGAGGTTTTTAGACCCTAAAATTTAATTGAACAATATGCATTTTAACTACTTTTTAATCAATCTCACAACGAAAATTACAATGCAGGCACCTACAACACCACTGATGATATTACCAAGCAGCCCCCCAATAGAGATGCCAAGCAAACTGAAAATCCATCCGCATAAAACCCCAAAGGCCGCAGCCCCTTTCGGGAACTGCGACCTTTCGCTTCTTCACTATAAAATTGTTAGTTCTGAATCTTAATCTTCATAGTAAACTGAGGACCTGTGGTATTCGCCATCTGACCAATCATTCTTACCTCAAATCTAACAGTGTAAGTTGTATTGGGTTTTAACAAATCAGGTCTGAGCAAAGTAATCTTTGCCTTCTGGGTCTCAGGATCAAAAGTAACTCTCAATGCCTTCTGAAGATTATCAGAAGTACCCTTTGCAAGCTTAACACTTGCAATCTCTGCAGACTGCTCAGTGGTCTTGATAATCTGAACCTCCTGGGAACGCTTAGGATCATTCATCGCTACACCCGCATAAAGAGTTGCCTCTGTCACATCTGTCTTAATCTTAGGAAGTGCCTGCTTCGGTGTAATCTTAATATCGCCGGTCCATACATCAGCAGAGGTACCGCCCTCAAGTACTGCACCAAATCTCAACTTATAAGTCTTCTTCGCATCCAGAACTACATTGTCCTTTGCCAGAATCTCAACGCTCTTAATGCTTCCGTTGTCATCCAAGGCAATCTCGCCTACCTTAAAGTTCGTAAGCGTATCATAAGGCTTATTCAAGCCATTGGTAGTATTCAGTTCTTTTACTTCCAGATCTACGATCTTAGCACTTACATTCTTGGTGGTAAAAGTATAAACAATGCTGGAAATACTATTGTTAGGATTCAAAGAACCACTTGCTTTAACCGTAAGCTTAGGAGCGGTCTTAATCACCTTAACACCAAGGGTGAAGGGCTGTACTTCAACAGGAGTACCTGCCACATCTACCTTCAAACCGGAAATCTTATACTTATAAGTACCTGTGCTTCGAACAGCCTCATTCTGAGTTACCTGAATGGTAGTATCGTCTGCACCAAATACAAACTCAAATGCAGACTTTACATCTTCTGCCTTACCGTTGGTACCGGTAATTACCACATCATCACTCAGAATTGCAATATTCTCGTTTACAGGCAGGTTTTTGATAGTATATGCAGTAGAAACTGTCTCTCTGCCTGCATAAAGATTATTCAAAGAAACTGTTGCAGGCTTTAAGCTTGCAGTCAGCTTGCTTTCAACAACTTTTACAGTAATATTAATTGCCTTAATGGTCTCTGTTTTACCATTTGTATAGGTAACCTGGGGAGTAAAGCGGAACTTATAGTTGCCCTTCTTTACTGAATCAGTTGCTACTGCACTGAGAACACCGTCCTCATAGGCAAACACAATCTTTGATGCCTCATCTGCCAAAGATGCCTTGCCGGCAAACACAGCCTCACCCATATCAGTCAATTCTACATCTGCCTGATTTAAGGTAAGAACGGTCTGAGCCTCTCGACCTACGCAAAGATTGTTCAAAGTCAAGGTAGTAGGCTTTGCTTTAAGAGTAGGCGCCTTAGTGGTTACATTCAAATTGAAAGTAAACTTTAAGGGCTCATTCCAAGTATCCATCTCCACGTTGATAACAGCTTTGCCCTTCTGAGCCTTCTGAATCTGTAATGTAATTACATCGGACTCTCTGGCTGCCTCAGTATCCATATCCTCAAATAAGCCTGTTGTAGTTCCGGAAGCAGACTCATCAAAGCTTAATTCTGCCAAATTAGCCAGGGAAATTGCTTTCTTAGTCTTCTTATCAAGAAGCTGAAGCTCCAACTCATAGCCATTACTGAAACTGTTTACTGTAGCCTTCGTCTTGGAAAGAGCATAGGAAGGCTTTGTAGTCTTAACAGGAACATTAATCTTTACATAACAAGGCTCATATCCCTCATAAGTAATCTTCAGATAACCGGAGGTCACAACCTTACCCTTGGAATTTTTGATTAACGCATTACTGCTTCTGCTGATAACACCGTCTTTGCTTACAACAAAGTTATTTGCGAAGGAATCTACAGCCTCTGAACCGGCTTTATTATAATTCGCCTCAGATACCAGCTCATACTTAGCAACAACTGCATTGGTTATATTCTTAACAGTCTGCTTGATAGTTACTTCACCACGGTCCTTCACATCAGCCTGTCCGTTAAAGAACAGATTCAGAGAACCGCTCAGCTTCACGGTAGGCTTGGGTGCCTTCTGGGTTAATACCAAATTCTTAATTGCTGTACGGAATACCTCTGTTGCAGAACCATACTCTGTATCATAGGTATATTCACCCTGAATGTACATATTCTTGTAGGTAATGTCCCTACCCTTCTTAATAACTGCATCTTTACCCTCCTGGGTAAGCTGCATATAGAACTCGCCGTTTTTGTAGGATACGGTTGCGTAAGGAGTCTCCTCGTATTCCGTAATCGTTCCCTCTTTTACAGCCTGAACTACTGCAAGACCGGAGGTCTCCACCTCATATCCATATACAGAAAGCAAATCAAACTGTGTTCCTGTAGTGCAAAGTGCATTCAGACTGATGGTATTCTGAAGCAATCTGGGAGTTACATCCATAACGCGGATAATAAAACTCTCCTCATAAAGCACTACCTTCTTTTTGCCGGTCTGACCATTGGTTACAGTGACTGTAATTGCTGTTTCACCGGTCACACCCTTCTTTACATGAATTACATTTTTATTGTCACTGGTGGTAGCAAGCTCAGGATATGCAATATCCTCGTTTGCAGTCTTCCACTCCGCATTTACAAACAGGCTGGTGCTATCATCACCTGCTGTAGGACACAACTTTACAGTAAAAGCTTTCTCAGACTTCTGAAGATTACTCTTGGTATACTGAACAACACTATATTCCTTACCGTCAATCTCATCTACGGTCAGCTTTGCTTTGCCGAGATCAGAATACAAAAGCTCCACATTGCTGATGCCTGCTTCCTCGGTAACCTTTACTTTAAAGGAAACTTTTGTATCTGTATTATCCTTCATGGTTGCAGTAATAGTAGTGGTTCCTACACCACGGGCATAAATCACACCGGTAGAATCAATCACAGCAATCTTAGAATCCTTAGAAGAATAATCAAATAACCATGCGCCGGGATTGTAGCTGGCACCCTTAGAACTCTTCACAACCAGCTTTGCAGACAAACCAACCTTGTCCAAAGTCAAAACCTTGTTGGTGCTGTCCCATACATAAATCATATCCGGATTGGTCTGCACAAAGCTTGCGCTCAGCTTACCATAGGATACAGTATTTTTCTCAAAATCAACCTGAACAGTAACATCTTCATCCGGCATAACAAAACTGAACACCAAATCTGTTTCAGTCATCTCCACCAGATTATCAATGGGATTTCCGTTGTAACCAAAGGTAGATGCCTTCAAACGATAATCGGTAGCAGGCGTAACGGTTACCTGAATTACCTCACCCTGTCTTGCACTCTTCTTAGAAACTGTTGCAGTACCATATTCCTCATTATTCACATCTACAGCAATGCTGTTAGTAGGATATAAAGTAACAAAGGTATATCCCTTACGATCTGCATAATCCTCAACAGTACCGTCATAACCTTTCATGGTCATGGTCTTCTCAGGGAAAGCAGTTTCCGCAATAACAATATCAGCCTCTCTCAGCTCATTATCGCCCCTCTGCTTAATAGTAACCTCATCCAACTCCTGACAACCTGCAAATGCCTTTGCATGAATCATACCCACTTTTGCAGGAATAGTAATCTTACTCACTGCACTACAACCGGAAAATGCAGCTTCCTGAATCGTAGTACAATTTGCAGGCAGCGCTATGTAAGTAAGAGATGTACAATCCTTGAACATACCTTCAGGAATCACACTCATATCTTCATGAAGCACTACTCTGTTCAGATATTCACATTTCTCAAATACATTGGTACCCCAATTTTCAATGCCTGCTCCGGATACATTATTAAGCTCAATCTTCTGCAGGCCGGTGGCAGAAAATGCTCCATCGCCTACGGTCGTAAGCTGTTTGCCCCATGCAACAACATTCAGAAGCGTACAGCCCTTAAATGCATTTACACCAAGGCTTTCAACATTTACCAATGCCACGGACTGCAACTCCAGACAACCTCTGAAAGCAGCATCCTCCACAGTAGCAACCTGCGCGGGAATATCAATGCTTACCAGATTACTGCCGGCGAAGGCTTCCTCTTCAATCAACTCCAGACCACTGTTGTCAGAGAAACGGATGGTCTGCAATTTGGAATCCTTGAAGGTCTCAGCCTCAATCACTGTCACTGCATCAGGAATGGTCATGCTCTTGATTGCAGAACCCTCAAATGCGCCCGCATCAATCTTCTCCAACAAACTTTCCTCAGGAACAGTCAGACCTGTAACCTTTGTATTCTTGCTGAAAATACCTACAGGAATTACAACTGCCTCCTTGGGAAGCTCGATAGTCCCCTTCAAATCAGCCAGCTCCACGCCTTCTTTCAATATAAGAACACCGTTGCCGTCCACATTAAAATATTCGCTGTCAAGCTCGACAATAATGTCACCCTTAGATACATCACCATCGGTTGCGTCCCCGTCGGTCACATCACCGTCAGTCACATCACCACCGGTTACGTCTCCATCTGTAACATCACCGTCGGTCACATCTCCGCCGGTCACGTCGCCATCTGTTGCGTCGCCATCGGTTACATTTCCGCCGGTTACATCAGAGCCATCTGCACTACCTACTGTCACCAAACCATCTGCTGATTCAGTGATTACAATCGGCATGTCCGTTACATTTGCCGCCTGTGTCTCCAGTGACAAACCGCTTGACGTAATGATCATAGCTACGCTCATAATCATTGCCAAAATTCTTTTTGCTTTCAATTTTCTTCCTCCTCGCCTCCAGAATAAATAACACAAACACATTCTATCATTCTGTAGTAGTTATTGCAACAAACGGATTGCCAAAAAATTCTTAAGATTCTCTATATTTTTCTACAAAATATACTCTCTGTATTCTTCCTCGCATGCAAAAAGAATGTACCGTCCGTCCACCAATCCCATATATCCGCTTGCCGTATAATATCCCTTCATAAAAATACCTCCTTATCAGTACGACTCATGTTCTTCGTTCTGATAAGAAGGTATCATTTGTTCAGTCCATTTAATATGCCTCAAAGTTCCTATTTTCCCAAAATCACGCTCATTTCCCGCAAAAGCTCCTCGGTCTTACTCATAAGAAGCTCTGCATCCTTTTCTAAAAGTCCGGTCTTTCTGTACTTATACGTAAAATGAGGATTACCATATGCAGTAAAGCTCAAATCCTTACCCAGTTTTTGTAAAAGAATCGGAATCCCCGCCGGATTCACGTTGGCATCAGCCTTGAAGGTAAATATGATTCTCTCATTTTTACCCTTAACCTCCGTCAGATACAATTTATGGGCTGCCACACGAATTAGCGCTATGCGAAGTAGATTGTCCACAGACCCCGGGATCTCACCGAAACGATCCAACAGCTCATCACGCATATCATCTCGCTCTTTCTCATTTTCAATCCCTGCAATTCGCTTGTAGATATCCAGCTTCTGCACTTCATTCACGATATAGCTTTCCGGGATAAACGCATCCACATCCAAATCAATCAGTGTGGGGAAGGAATCCTGCTCCGCACTCAATGCAATACCTCCCTTTAGCTTCAACACTGCTTCGTTCAGCATCTTACAGTACAAATCATATCCCACGGCCTCCATGTGACCATGCTGGCGCATACCCAAAAGATTACCTGCGCCGCGAATCTCCAAATCACGCATAGCAATCTTAAATCCGCTTCCCAACTCCGTAAATTCACGAATAGCCTCCAGACGCTTCTCTGCCACTTCCTTAAGCATTTTATCTCGCTTATACATTAGAAAAGCATAGGCGGTACGATTGGTTCGACCCACACGGCCTCTAAGCTGATACAGCTGGGACAGACCCATATTGTCCGAATCATGGATGATCATGGTATTTGCATTAGAAATATCAAGTCCGGTTTCTATAATTGTGGTCGTTACCAGCACATCGATTTCGCCATTGACAAAATCGTACATGATACGCTCCAACTCCTGCTCCTTCATCTGTCCATGGGCAAAAGCTACCGTAGCGTCAGGTACCAGTGCCTGCACCTTGGCCGCCATATCTGCAATATTATTGACACGATTATAGACATAATAGACCTGGCCGTTTCGGGCCAATTCTCTGGATATGGCTTCTCTTACCATTTCCTCATTGTATTCACATACAAAGGTCTGGATAGGCTGTCTGTCCTCCGGAGCCTCCTCAAGCACACTCATATCCCGGATGCCAATGAGACTCATGTGAAGGGTTCTGGGAATGGGTGTAGCTGTCAAAGTAAGTACATCCACATTCTCCTTCAGCTTCTTTATTTTCTCCTTATGAGCCACACCAAAACGCTGCTCCTCATCCACAATCAAAAGCCCCAAATCCTTGAACTGCACATCTGCAGAGAGAACTCTGTGGGTGCCGATGACAATGTCCACCAAACCCTTTTGCAAATCTGTAATAGTCTTCTTCTGCTCCTTGGCAGACCGGAATCTGCTGAGCAAATCCACTCGTACAGGGAAATCCTTCATACGCTGCACAAAGGTATTGTAGTGCTGCCCCGCCAGAATGGTTGTGGGCGCCAAATAAACCACCTGCTTGCCCTCCTGCACCGCCTTAAATGCAGCACGGATTGCAATCTCAGTCTTACCATAGCCCACATCTCCGCATACCAGACGGTCCATGATACGGCTACTTTCCATGTCTGCCTTGGTATCTGCAATGGCCGTCAGCTGATCCTCCGTCTCCTCAAAGGGAAACATTTCCTCAAATTCCCTCTGCCATACCGTATCCTTTCCGTATCGGAAACCTTCCGACTGCTGCCTTGCAGCATAAAGCTCCACCAAATCCTTGGCAATTTCATTGACCGCCGAGCGGACCTTGGTCTTGGTGCGCTCCCATTCCTTGCCCCCCAATTTATTCAGCTTGGGAGCCTTGGCATCAGCCGCCGCATATTTCTGAATCACGTCCAGACCGGTAGCAAGCACATAAAGATTACCGCCGTCCCGATATTCAATCTTGATATAGTCCTTGACTACATGCTCCATCTCCACCTTCTCGATACCCTTGTAGATACCCAGACCATGGGTCTCATGAACCACATAATCTCCCACCTTGAGCTCATTAAAATCATTAATTTTCTGGCCCTGATAAAGCTTACGCTTCTTTTTCTTCTTTTTCTCAGCACCGAAAATATCCGTCTCCGACAATACTACAAACTTAAGAAGCGGATACTCAAACCCTCTGCTTACATGACCGTAACAGGTCAGAATCTCCCCTGCCTGCACGGTACGCATGGGGTCTTCCGTATAAACCGCCGAAAGCTCCTGGTCCCGCAAATCCTCCGCCAATCGCTTTGCACGGGTTCTTGATCCGGACAATAAAAGCACACGATATCCCTTTTTGCGGTATTGCTTTAAATCCTTTACCAGGGACTCAAAGCTATTATTGTAAGGCGCAATATTTCTGACATGTATGTCGTGTTTTTCCTCCGGCTTAAAAAATCCGTTCATGCCCTCCAAGGTAGCCAATGTAAACACCATACCGGAAGAAAGTCC